>NZ_JBQSWC010000001.1:0-288154 GCF_052376775.1 Halomonas sp. AOP43-A1-21
CTAGAGCTTTACGGCAGACGTCGAACCTTCTCGAAACCAGGTGATGACTATGGCGCTTTATCAAACTCTCGATCGATTGACGCTTCTGCAACTCCTTTCTTCACGGCCAGCTATACTGAGATCAATGCTTAATATGGATTAAGACATCAAAGCGTTTCAATCGACCTGCAATGATCAATAAGAGGTGCGAGAGTCGTATTGACGCGGCCTCCGTCGACTCCAAAACTCAGATGATAATTTCCATCCGGCATCGCCAGTGAGCTTGTGAAGTTGGACGTTGGTCGGAGCCCGACAAAAGTGGTGTCGTCCGCTGCAATCCGCCCTCGGAAACGAGCGAAGGTGAAAGAATTACTATTAGCGATTTCACTTTCCAGATGCGCTGTCATAGGCCACTGACCATTCAGCCCATATGCGCCATAGGTTATATTGTAGATTGAATCTGGATCTAAATCGTTCGGTTGAGTGCTGGACAGGAACTGGCTTACCTCAATCTCTCCGCTATCCGCACATGTCATTATCAACCGCACCATCCGGCCTGGATCACGGCCACCGGGCTTCCGGCCGAAATAGCTTGTGTCAAAAACCATGGCTGGCACATCTTCGATCAAAAGAAGGTTCAATTGTGCTGCGGACCGGTCAGAATTATTTGGCAAGCCGTAACGCAGCGAGAGCCGTGAATCATTCTTCTGAGCCGCATTCTCAATGAGTTCAACAGCCGCATCGAAATCTGTATAGATATATGCACTCTGGCTTGCCTCAGCATTATTCTCGTCGGAGCCAAACGTTCTCCTACTCTCGGGATTTACCCACACAGGTTCTACACCGCTGTTGAAGGCAATCATGTTCGCTTCGAGGTTTCTGCGCATCTCGGAATCGCACGTAAGCCTCTCGATCGCACCATCGACAAGCTCACGTGAATTTACCCCAGGTGTAATGTCCTCGGCTCGTTCCACGATTTGCTTGAAGGCTGCTGGAACGATGGCTTCGCGGGAGAAACTCCCGACCTGGCGCGATCCGGTTTCCACCCCGCCCACCCGCGTCGTCTCAATCTCGACGTAATTTCGGGTGACGGTGACAAGCGGATCTCCGCATGAGCCAAGCGTCTGCACCCTACGGATGATATAGGACGTAATAAGCGCACTCATCGGGCTGAAATTCGCACTGTTCTGGAAGCCCCATTCATACAACTCGGCGACTGGATTGTATCCTGCAGGCCCTAGCGCTCTAATCTGGCGTATAACCTCATCGGCAGGTTTGCGATGCTCACCACGCGCAGCGGGGAAGTCTCCTAATGCAAGATAGGACAGCATTCGCCCGCCATAATCGCCCCCCAGCGGAAAGAGCCCAGTGTCCGAACTGCTGACAATTTTCGTGGCTCTTATGCTATCTGGATCATAAGGAGAGTTAAGCGTGACGTTTAAGCTTCGCGCTCCTGTGATTGTTTGAAAAATACATTGATACGGTAGATTCACCAGCGCTGGCAGACATTTGAGGTAAATTCTCAGACAACGCCGCGCGAAGAGTCTCTGTTAAGTCAGAATGGCAACCTTCCCGAGCCAGCACCTGGGCGAAGGCTGCTTGGTTTTCTGCATCGGTTGCAACGCGAATTTGATATATACGGCGAATGTCGAAGTCCTTAGTCGGGTCTTCGTCATACTCCAGTATAACGACCGGAACCAGCGTCGAAGCGGCGAGGTAGAATTCATCCAAGTCGGTAGAGCGAAGCCGGATTTGCTCAGCCTCTCGAAGACCCAGTCGTTCACTTTCGCGCGTAAGCGTATATTCCGCCGAATCGTCGCCTATCTCCACGGGGCAGGACGCAGAGAATGCTCTATGAAAGGCAAGGTAGATGCCGATCTTATTGCTGGCCGAGTTGCCCGCCCTCGCATCACCTTGCAGTATACGGGTGAAATAACGAGCTTTATCTTGAGGCAAATAGGGAAACTCCGAGTCGTGTTCGGCTGCGGCTGATGCTTGCAGTTCAGCAGGCGGAGGTGCCTCGGTCTGGGCTACTTGGACCTCAATGGGATGATAGCCTCGGGTAGCCATATACCTTAATGCATCTTCTCGGCTGTGCACCACTCGACCTAAGGAACTGATCCGGTTAGCGTCTACCCTCGAGAGCGGCCCTGGCGTCAAACCGAACATAGCCTGCACGCAGGCTATGTCCTCGTCTGCATCGTTTAAATCGCCGTCGATCTTTGAAACGTTACAACCCAACAGGAAAAGGCCAAACTCAAGATTGACGGTATCCCGTAAGGGGGGACGCAAACGGGCTGGTGTGCCATCGTCATTGAAGCACTGCAGTACTTTTTCTGTTTCCTGCGTCTCCACACTGCATGCAATACTTGCCGCTTGTGATAAGGAGGGAAGCCCCAACAGAGCACCCGTCATTAATGCGATAGTCGCGCCTGAACGCAAAAAAATCATTGTATGATTTTTCACTGCACATCTCCCAACGGAGTCCGAATAAAAAACAGTCGCTATCGATGACGCTGCGATTGGGGTCGTTGTCAGGTGAGTTCTTTTAAACCACTGCCGTTCTTTCCACCTCACGGCTGATATCTTAAAAGCTGGGATGGTCAACTTTAGTCAATATTGCCGCCATTCTTAGAATCATCAAGATCAATTCTCTCATCGGCTGCGATCATCATTTTGCCAATTGATGGTATTAGGCCGAGGGGCAGCGTCGATTCAGAAGCTGCTGGCGATACAGACCTCCTTTGGTTCTGTCTGAAAAATCGGCTCTCACACATCGCTCAATACAAAAAGGGTTTCCATACTCTGTGCAGATCAGGTCTCGTAGCGGCAGAGCATGACCTGCCATAGAGCCCGCAACGCGCTGTCGCAGTCGCGAGCTAGCTACCGGTTGATTAGTTCTTATTAGTGATGCCTGTACTGATCAAACAGGTTTTTCTGATCAAAATACAGTACCGCTTTGCCTCGAAAGGCGGTTACCCGAACGACAAAACAGCCATTGATCCGCACCACCACCGCTTTACCCGAAATCGATGGGTGCAGCTTATGATGCGGGATGCTGCGCATAAATGTGCAAGCACTATTCTGACAGTGACTAACCTTTGCAAATTGACCCTCGATTTCTGCTATTCCGGACGAACGGTAGTTTCATCCGGACGCACGGCAATTCCTGGTTATGCGGCCGACTCGTATGCTTAAGGCGTGTCCTTTAAATAGATATCGACAATGGTTCGCCGCCCTGACCGCTTCTAGCGTAGAAGAGCGATGGGCGCTTACCCGTATTTTATCGAAACAAGAGAACATTCTTGCAACGCTACACGACCACTCTTCTTGCTGCCGCGACTGTATCCTAGACCTTATAGCAGGCAGCGCGACGAACGGGTAAGAGACTGAAAAAGGATCAAAGCCATGACCGACTTTATTCTCAAGACGCTCAATGGCAGGACGCTAAGCCTCCCTGCCAAGATGATTACGACGCTACGCGCTGATATGTCCGGCCCGCTACTGCTGCCTGGCGATGAAGACTACGACACGGCCCGCAGTGTCTGGAATGCGATGGTCGATAAGCGGCCCGCTCTGATTGCATGTTGCGCCGACGCCAACGATGTCGCCGCGGCAGTTAACTTCGCACGCCAGACCGATGCGCTCATCTCCATCAAAGGCGGCGGACACAATATCGCGGGGAATGCGGTGACAGAAGGCGGTCTTATGTTTGATCTTTCCACAATGAACAACGTCGACGTGAACCCTGAGACGCACCGCGTCCAGGTGGGACCCGGCGCATCGCTGGCAGATCTCGATGCGGCGACTAGGCCCTACGGACTAGCGGTACCCGTTGGAATAAACTCGACGACCGGCATTGCAGGCCTCACTCTCGGCGGCGGCTTCGGTTGGCTGACGCGGGCTCATGGGCTCACCATCGATTGCCTCGTTGCAGCCGATGTCATCACCGCCGATGGCGCACGGCTGCGTGCTACAGCGGACGAGAACCCCGACCTATTCTGGGCGATCCGCGGTGGGGGCGGCAACTTCGGCATCATCACGCGTTTCGAGTTCCAGGCCAAGGCTGTCCGACCCAACCTGCTGTGTGGTTTACTCTTCTTACCGCTCATACGGGCACGGGAACTCTTCGCTCTCCAGCGGGAACTGATGGAAGGCGATACGGAGGAGTTGACGGCATGGGTGGTGGTGCGCAATGCACCCCCGATGCCTTTCCTGCCCGAGGAATCGCACGGCACCAGTATCGCGATGATGGCGTTTTGCTATTCAGGCGACCCCGAAGATGGAGAGGCCTTAATCGCGCCGCTCAGAGCGATCAACAACCCGCTCGCGTTTCTGGCTGGCATTCAGCCTTTTGCCGAGTTTCAGCAGATATTCGATCCGCTCCTGATCCCCGGCGCACGCAACTATTGGAAGTCCCACGACTTGCTCAATCTACCCGACACCGCAGTCGAAGCGCTTATCGAGGCCGTCGATCGCTTACCCGATGCGGAAACGGAGATTTTTGTCGCTCATGTGGGCGGGGCAATGTCTCGCATCGCTCCGCATGAGACCGCCTTCATTCAGCGCCGACCCCATTACGTAGTTAATATTCACACTCGCTGGCAAGATCCAACAAAGGACGACGCAGCCCGGCATTGGGCGCGTGGGCTTTTCGAGGCTCTTTCTCCTTACTCAGCGGGCGTCTACGTCAACTTCATGCCAGCCGAAGAAAGTGCCCGTGTGGCTGAAGCTTACGGCGCAAACTATGCACGGCTCACAGCAGTCAAGGCCTGCTACGACCCCGAGAACCGGTTCCGCCTCAACCAAAATATCTTACCCAACGCCGAGATACAGCTGGCCGGGTGATGGTCATAATATACCTCTAGGGTAGCCTCGACATGTGTTCTGGACAGAACAAAACGGCGGAGCTTGAAGCTTCGCTGGCTTAGCACTGACTGCCCAACCAATGGTGCGCCTGTTGGCGTTTGCACGGTAGGTCAGACCGTTCTTGCCACGCAAACATCTGAGCCAGTTAGCGATGCCGCGCGTTCTGCCGCCAGTGCGATGGTGAGAGGCCTGTCATCCGCTTGAAAGCACGGCTGAACGAGGCCTCGGATTCATAACCGATCGCGTCCGTAATCTGGGCGAGCGTTGCCGTACCGGCACAAAGCAGACTAGCCGCTCGCTGCATCCGCCAACTCGTGAGATAGGCCATGGGCGGTATGCCCAGAAGTGCGGTGAATCGCTCAGAAAGAATGGTGCGCGACATTCCCGCCTCACGCGCAAGCTCTGCAACCGTCCAGGGGTGAGCACAATCGCGATGCAACAAGCGTAATGCGCGGCCTACCGCCGGATCGCGCAGACCCGCGAGCCAACCATCCGCATCCAAAGGCATGGAAGCCGCGTACCTCCGAATCACCTCTATAAAAATGAGCTCGCTCAGCTTTACCAGAATCCCATCGCTGCCAGCGTCGGTTGCTTGCGTCTCGCGCACTGCAGCGCCGATCAAATGCCCAAGGAATCCCTCGCCGCTGCCATAGCCATCCGGGACATGAATGACCCGGGGAAGTGCCGAGATCAGCGGATTGAAAGGCGCCACATCACAGCCAAGGAAACCACACAAGAGCCGAGTGGTACCAACTTCACCGCCCCGTAAGTCAATGTGGAACGGCAGTGAGCGCCCGCGTGCGATTTCGTCGAATGCAGCAAAGTTCGGCTCAGCATCAAGGCCCGGATCACTGGCAAGCACATGGGTGTCGCCTTGTGGAAATACCACCACGCTTCCTGCACCCAGTTTAATCGGCTGGCTATCAGGATTAGTCAGCCTAGTCCAGCAGCTACCTTCGACAATGACGTGGTAGTCGATCACATGCTGTGCGCCAGATACCACTGTTTGCGCAATTTTTTCTTTGGGCGGTGCGGCAGCCACCCAGGGCGCTGCCGCGTCCACCTCGAAGAACACCGCGCCGGATAGGCGAACGCTGCACAGCATTTCGGAAAGAAAGTCGTGATCGATCATATCCTTACCTCACTCGCACCGCGGGTCGAAGGGCAGACGACCTGACAGAAGATGATACGACGGAATAGCGTCCTAACGTCATATGATTTACCTCATCCATATGCATCAGGATTATCCAAAGCCGCTCATCTTGTCTGTAATACGATTCGCTCGGGTTTGTAGCGCCCATTGCATGCTCGACTTCGTCGCGCCATGCGGTTCTCGCCAACTATTTAGGCAGTGCGCAAAAAAACTGATTGTTTTATTTCTTTATGTCCACAACAATAGACATATGGAAATAAAAAACGTTACCGCCAGTTTCAGCGCCCTTTCTCAGGAAACGCGTCTCGAAGCCTTCAGGCTTCTGGTACGCCACGAGCCCGAAGGCTTGCCTGCTGGGGAAATCGCACGTCAGTTAGCTGTGCCCCATAACACGATGTCGACGCATCTTTCAGTGCTTGCACGAGCGGGATGGGTCAATTCTCATCGGCAGAGTCGCTCGATTATTTATCGCGCCAATCTAGAACATATGCAGCAAACCCTCAGCTTTTTAATTCGCGATTGTTGTGCAGGCCACCCCGAGGTTTGCGAGCCGCTGTTCACGGCCTTCACTGACTGCTCTCTTAATACAGAGAAGGAATAACCCTTTTGAAAACGATGATTTACCACAACCCTGCCTGCGGCACCTCGCGCAATACGCTAGCCATCATCGAAGCGTCCGGTGAGGCACCCCAAGTGATCGAATACCTGAAGACACCCCCTAGCCGCGAGCGGCTGGTGGAGCTGCTTTCAATGATGGCAATTACTCCAAGAGAGCTACTGCGCCGCAAGGGCACGCCCTTTGAAGAGCTCAATCTCGATGATCCAGCGTTAAGCGATGATCAACTGATAGACGCCATGATCGCGCACCCTATCCTGATCAATCGCCCCATTGTGGTAACAGCAAAAGGCGCACGCCTGTGCCGCCCTTCTGAGCGTGTATTCGAGTTATTGGCCAACCCGGTAACCACGTTTACCAAAGAAGATGGCGATGTCGTGCATTTCAAGGGCAGTCAGTAATGAGTCACATAGTCAGTTTCGACGATCTCCCCAATATCGATCCGCAAAAGCTACAGCCGATTGATGTGAACTTACTAGCGGGGCCAGATGCGCCGCGTCATCCACCCAGAATTCTGGTGCTTTATGGTTCTCTGCGCGAACGCTCTTTTTCACGCTTGGCGTCCGAAGAAGCGGCGCGGTTGCTACGCTGGTTCGGTTGTGAGGTACGCACCTTTAACCCGTCAGGTTTACCGCTACCAGATGATTCAGAGGCCGATCACCCGAAGGTACGAGAGCTGCGTGACCTTGCCCAATGGTCTGAAGGTATGTTCTGGGTCAGCCCCGAACGCCATGGGGCGATGACGGGCATTATGAAAACGCAAATCGACTGGATACCGCTATCGCTGGGCGGTGTTCGCCCTACTCAGGGCAAAACGCTGGCGGTGATGGAAGTGTCTGGCGGAAGCCAAAGCTTTAACGCCGTCAACCAGATGCGAATCCTAGGCCGCTGGATGCGCATGATTACCATCCCTAACCAATCCTCGGTACCCAAAGCGTTCACCGAATTTGACGATGCCGGGCGCATGAAGCCCTCACCACTCTATATGCGTATCGTCGATGTTTGCGAAGAACTTGTGAAATTCACCTGGCTGACGCGAGACAGGTCCGCCTATCTTACCGACCGCTATTCAGAGCGGGTCGAGAGTGCTGAAGAACTCTCTCGCCGCGTTAACCAAAACACTCACTGACGTAAGGTCATTTCATGTTGGCACTAGCCATTTTTGTCGTCACCCTGGTTCTGGTGATCTGGCAGCCTAAAGGTTTGGGTATCGGGTGGAGCGCACTGGGCGGCGCTTTAGTGGCACTGCTCGTGGGTGTGGTGCAATTGGCTGATATCGGCGTGGTGTGGAACATCGTCTGGGATGCCACGTTTACGTTTGTTGCTCTGATCATTATTTCGCTGATTTTAGATGAGGCGGGGTTCTTCGCCTGGGCAGCGCTTCATGTGGCGCGCTGGGGTAATGGGCGCGGGCATCTACTTTTCCCGCTGGTCGTCATACTCGGCGCTATCATTGCCGCTTTCTTCGCGAATGACGGTGCCGCCCTACTGCTGACGCCCATTGTGATCGCTATTCTGCTGCGCCTAAACTTTGAGCCACCTGCGGCGCTGGCCTTCATCATCGCAACGGGGTTTATCGCGGATACCGCAAGCCTGCCTTTGGTGATCTCTAACCTCGTTAATATCGTCAGCGCTAACTACTTTGATATTGGCTTTGATCGCTATGCAGCGGTCATGGTGCCGGTGAACCTGGTGTCTATAACGGCCACACTGGTCGTGCTCTGGATAGCGTTTGGCCGCCGAATCCCGAAACACTATTCTGTCGAGAACCTCGACCCACCGCGCTCGGCCATAAAGGACCCGCTGGTATTTAGAGTGGCGTTTCCGCTGCTGACGATGCTGCTTATCGCCTACTTCGTGACCGCCCCGCTAGGCATTCCCATCGCGTTTGTGACGGGAACAGCCGCCGTGCTGCTGATGGCAATTGCCGGGCGCTGGTGGCAAGCGGGCCGCGGGGCCATCGTCTCCGTATCGGATGCGCTACGCGGCGCCCCCTGGCAGATAGTGCTGTTCTCAATCGGCATGTATCTCGTCGTTTACGGGCTGGGTAATGCAGGGCTGACGAACTATGGCGCGATGGCACTTGAATGGCTGGCTCAACAGGGCGACTTTATCGCCACGCTGGGTACCGGCTTCCTTTCCGCCATCGTCGCTTCTGTCATGAACAATATGCCCTCGACACTGGTTGGTGCGCTGGCGATTGATCAAGCGAACGTGCCTGCGGTAACGCAGGAGTTGATGGTCTACGCCAATGTAATTGGTAATGACCTAGGTCCCAAGTTCACCCCGATTGGTAGCCTCGCCACCCTGCTCTGGCTACACGTGCTAGCGGGCAAGGGATACAAAATTGGCTGGGGCCAGTATATGAAAATCGGCCTGCTGATTACGCCGCCGGTGCTGCTGGCAACGCTGATTGCTTTGGCATTCTGGCTTCCTGCATTGTCAGCGGTATGAATGGAAATGAGATTGGTGACGGAAGTTAGACAACATTTCTGCCTAGCTTCCTGTATCGGTTATGGAACGGTCGTTTAGGCAGTTCTGTTGTAACTTAAAGGACTAACTTTTTAAAAGCTCAGAAAATGAGGGAGGCAGGAATTCATCAATATAGCTGTCATTAAATTCGACTAACCGCGCCAACGCTTCAGGGTCAGGCAGCATCACATGCTGGCGCTTTCGTATCACCAGCCCCTCTTCACGCAGCATCGAGAAAGTACGGCTTACATGTACCGAACTCATTCCCAGTGCGTCGCTAATCAGCTCCTGAGTAAGCGGCATGAAGAAACTATTGTTCTCAACGGCCTTGATACGCTTGAGTCGCAGATAAATTTCATAGAGAAAGTGTGTCAATTGCTCGTAGGCCGAATACTTGCCGAGATAGATAAGCCGCTCGGAAAGTTGCGCCTGCTGACGCGTTGCTGTGGCCACGATACCAACGGCTAAGCTCGAACGCCCGAAGAGTTCAAAAAGCTGCTGATACGAGAATGGGCAAATCACACCTTTATTGATCATTACCGCACTTGTCAGACGGCGAGTGAAGCCAAAATCGCGAATGCCGATGATATCGCCAGGCAGGTAGAAATTGAAGATCTGCTTCGAACCATTTTTCAAGTTACGATAAGAGTATGCCCAGCCCTCCTTGACCACGCAGAATTGATCAGTATCCTCCCTTTCCTGCCATAACACCTCGCTGGCTGACATGTACCTAGGGGTAAGCTCCAGGCCCAGCAATAGCGCTTTATCTTCATGAGACAGAGCGCCTTGGGTATTAAGGCCCCGCATCACTTCTGTATCGATGAGAGACACTCCGTTACCTCTTAGGCAAATGGTTTATTAGCGTTATTCTAAAACATTTGCTTACTTCACCAAGCTAACGTAGGTTATGAATTATATGTATTATCAATCGGTTGCAAAAAAATCACAGGGATTATTCAAACGCCTCGTTGCGTGGGACTGAAGTGTTAACCGATAGAGCGCACCGTTGTCATCACTGCGACATACGCTAAAGGACTCAAGAGCCTGCCCAGGCTGCCGATAAGTAATGTTATCGTCTATCGGAGTCTCCTGATGCTTAATCTGCGTCTAAAAAAAGAACCTGAAAACCAGCGTGGAGGGTTAGCGATGCTCCGCCAGTTGACTGCCCAGATGGACCGGGGAATGCTGTCCATCACATTGAACGCCGACTTCATTATCTCTTCTGTGAACCAGAGCTTTGCTGATGCCCTCGGTTACCAGCGAGAGCAGCTGCAAGGGCGGCCAATGTCGGAAATTGTGCCAACCTATGTCACCAAGCTGGCCTGTTTTCGAGATTTCAATCAAGCCATCGCAGCGCTCGCGCCAATTAACGACAACTATCGCTACTTACGTGCCGATGGCTCTCTTGTCTGGCTGAATATCGATTGGCTTCCGATACGAGGAATGAGCGGCAAGCTCTCTTACGTACAGGGTTATGGCCGCGATGTAACCACCAAGGTGGAAGGTGCAAAAGAGAGCGAGTCGTTCATTGCGGCGCTGCTCCGATCCACGGCCGTTATCCAGTTCAATCTTGATGGCACCATCATCACTGCAAACGAGCAGTTTCTTCAGGCCATGGGCTACCGACTTGAACAAATAACCGGCCAGCACCACCGCCTATTTTGTACAAAGGAGGAGGTTGGCTCGCCCGAATACACGGCCTTCTGGGAAAAACTAAACAGCGGAGAGTATGTGGCGGATCGCTTCAAGCGGATCGACAGCCGCGGCTCTGAAGTATGGCTGGAGGCCACCTATAATCCGGTCTACAACGCTGATGGACACCTCTGTAAGGTCGTAAAGTTTGCCAGCGTCGTCACCGAGCAAGTGGCACGCGAAGCCCAGGTACGCGAAGGCGCAAACGTTGCTTTTGAGGTTTCGCAGCAAACGGACATAAGCGCCACCAAGGGCGCTACGGTGGTTCAGCAGACGGTCGAGACCATGCAGCAGATAGCCTCGGAAATGGAGGCCGCTACCGAAAGCCTTGATGCGTTGAGCAAGCAATCACTACAGATTAATGCCATCGTACAAACCATCGGCGGTATTGCGGTGCAGACGAACCTGCTGGCCATAAACGCCGCTATCGAGGCCGCCAGAGCCGGTGAACAGGGGCGCGGCTTCGCCGTGGTTGCCGACGCAGTGCGAAAGTTGGCAGCCAGCACCAGTGCCGCCACCGTAGAGATTGTAAGCGTCGTCGAGAAAAACAAGGTGCTTTCAGATGACGTCAGGCGCCAGATGTTCAGCACCCGAGAAGAAGCCGAGCAAGGCCTGGAACTGGCAAGCCAAGCGGGCACCGTGATTGTCGAGATTCAGGAAGGTGCCAAACAGGTGGTAGACGCTGTACGGCGTTTTTCTAACGAATTGAAGTAGCGCAAACATCGCCAGCATTCCAAGCGCCACTCAATAATGTCTGCGGTGATAATCCGACGAACGTGCCCATCGTAACGCAGGAATTGATGATCTACTCTAACGTCATCGGCAATGACCTGAGCCCCAAGTTCACCCGATTGGCAGCCTTGCCACACTGCTCTGGCTACACGTGCTAGCAGGCAAGGCATACACGTTTGGCTGGGGCCAGTATATGAAAATCGGCCTGCTGATCACGCCGCCGGTGATATTGGCAACGCTGGTTGCTTTGACGCTTTGGTTACCGGTGTTATCGGCGGCATGAACTGCCTAGTGCTTTAAGTTCACCTACGTAGCCCACGATTTCGTCATCCAAGAACTCGACCTCAAGCGAACAAGCGTGCATGGTAGTTATTATTATCCACCGTCAGCGAACCAACAGGAGGTTACGCCAATGCCACACTATCTTACTAAACACCTCTGTAGGATGGGGCTATTATCGATCTTGGTATTGTCTCCCAATGCCTTCAGCCAACAGCAACCGGCCACGGCTGCCGGTAATAATGCCACCACCGAGTCGTTCCAGGATTGGGAGGTCCGTTGCCAGCGTAATGCCGAGGGTCAGACCCCCTGTGCGATGTCGCAATTGATTACTCGACCTAATAGCGACCAGCCTTTGATGCAGGTAATTCTCGACTATCCGCCCCAGATTGATGACCCGGTGATGAGCTTCTTCGTGCCGTTGGGGGTACGTCTAGCCGCGGGCTTGCAATTGAAAGTGGGTAACGGTGAGCCAATCCAGTTCCCCTATCAGGTCTGCCAGGAGCAAGGGTGCCGTGCTGACACCCCTATTGAACCATCGATGTTGCAGCAACTCCGCAGCGGTAATACGGCAACCCTCAGCATTATTGATCCACGCGGAGAGCGCATGGATCTAGATATTTCGCTGATCGGCTTTACCGACGCCAGCACCCGTATAGCTCGCTAATCTTAGCCCCCCGCCCGCCACAGTCGGTTCTTAAGGGTTGGCAAGTCTATTCAGCCGTTGCCAGTAGGCTTACGTTTGCACCTGCTGGTATGTCGTCAAAGCACAAACTGCGCTCTACCACATAACATTTCGGTACGGTGGTCGGATTCTCAAACGATGCATAAGTGTTTGGCGAGCGCAATGCGCAGCACGTCGATACGGTGGTGGGCACTCGTCCAACTTGTTGTAAGCGATCATCTATCCGCTTATGCAAGCTGTTTGTCCAGAAGGCTCATCTGAAGCCGAAAGACATTTGGGATTGAATCGTCCCAGCAACCAGCTTTGCTCACTTTGGGTCGAAATAGGGCATTAAGCACAGTACCTTACGGCCCTCGTCGTTGTACTTCGCCCTAACAAGCGCTACGGCTAAAACCCTCACTAACATTCACAAAATCGGCTTAGCCCTAACGCCAGCAGATAATACTAAGCATCGTCATTAGCAATTAGACGTCTCTCTGAACTCTCTCACTTCGCCTTCATTTCTGCATAGCAAACAAGCTAAGCTGATCGACAACACCGCTGCTGAGTACATACTCAATGACCTCACACTGGATTCTCGGCCCTGGCGCGATCGGCCGCCTGTTGGCCCATTCGCTCTCCCCTCTTGCTGACGTCACATCCGTCGGTCGCCGTGCGCTGCCTGCGCAGCAAACGATAACGACACCGGAAGGCGAGCCGCGTAGCCAGCACTTAAACGTGATAACCACATCGCAGCTGTTAGCCAAGGCGCCAGCGCCGCCCACTTGTGTGCATATCACCACCAAGGCGATGGCTGCTGAAGCGGCATTAGAAAGCGTGGCGAGCATTCTTTCTACAACTACCCCACTGGTGCTATGGCAGAACGGTTTTTTGGCTCAGCCGAGGCTGACTGAGCTTTGGCCGGGGCCAGTGCTTTGTGCCACAACTACGGAGGGCGCTTATCTAACCGGTGATAAAAACTTGGTGCATGCGGGGCATGGGCATACGTTTGTGGGGGATCTGGAGAATCGCCACGCTGCGTTGGCTCAGCAGATAGCCCATCAGCTCGCTCAAGCAGGGCTTGCGGCCACGGCGGTAGATGATATTCGTAGCCGCCTATGGCAGAAACTGGCGGTGAATGCGGCGATTAATCCGCTGGTTGCTTTGAATGGAATTCGTAACGGTGAGCTGCGTTGCGCTGCTTACGCAGGCCGCGTTGAGGCGGTAGTTGAGGAAGTGGCAGAAATTATGTTGGCCGAAGGAGTTCAGGCGCCTAACGGTGACAGCGGTTTGGATGACTGGCTGGCGCTGGCTTGGGACGTTATTGAGAAGACGGCGAACAATAAGGCGTCGATGCTGCAAGATGTGGAGGCTAAGCGGCTTACCGAGCGCGAGGCGATTTTAGGACCGTTGATTGGGAGTGGTGAGCGGCATGAAGTAGGTTGTGAGGTTTTACGGGGGTTGAATCGTGAGTTGGCGGTGTTGGAGGCGGGGTTTTAGCCGGTTCAGGGTTGTTGGGGCGGCTTCGCCGCCCTTTCGCGCCGGGCCGCCGCTGCGGGTGCCTCGTTACCCGCACTACAGGTTTGAAATATCGCATATTTATAATTTTGTAGCGCGGTGTAAGCGTTAGCGCACCCGCGAAGGATGCGGCCACAACGGTGAAACGGTTTAGACAACGCGAACCACCACATCGCGAGCAAGCATTTGAAACCATTGATTTTGTAGCGCGGCGTAAGCGTTAGCGCACCCGCGAAGGATGCGGCCACAGCGGTGAAACGGTTTAGACAACGCGAACCAC
This sequence comes from Halomonas sp. AOP43-A1-21, assembly GCF_052376775.1. Lineage (NCBI taxonomy): Bacteria > Pseudomonadati > Pseudomonadota > Gammaproteobacteria > Oceanospirillales > Halomonadaceae > Halomonas > Halomonas sp. AOP43-A1-21. Next base: position 14,255 of record NZ_JBQSWC010000001.1, read on the forward strand.
CACATCGCGAGCAAGCATTTGAAACCATTGATTTTGTAGCGCGGTGTAAGCGTTAGCGCACCCGCGGAGGATGCGGCTATAAAGATGAAGCGGTTTAGGTAACTGGGATCATTACTACATCACGAAATACAGGCCGCTCAGTTAGCTGCTGATACCAACGCTCCAGGTGGGGGCGCGGCTGCCAGGTTAGGCCGATATTCCATAAATTGTAGATAAACGGTGCAACGGCAATATCACCCAGGCCAAACTCCTCGCCAGAGAACCATGCCTGCTTGGCGAGTACGTTATCCAGCAGTTCAAACAGTTTTTCGCAGTTCTGCATGCCCGCTTCGATCTTGGCGTTATCACGCTGCTCGGGCGGTGTTCTTACATAGCCCATCAAGATCACCCGGTGGGCGGGCGAAAGCGTGTTGCTTGACCAGTCCATCCATTTTTCTGCCTGGGCGCGTTTTGCCGGGTCTTCTACCCAGAGCTTGTCTTGGCCATATTGCGCGGCCAGATAGCGAATGATGGTATTGGATTCCCAAAGCACGCTGTCAGTGGTGTCGTCTTTTAATACCGGCACCAGCCCGTTAGGGTTCATTGTCAGGTACTCCGGGGTGTTATTGACCCCGTGTTGAAGGCCCGCCTGAATTTGCTCGAAAGGTACTGCCAGCTCTTCAAGTACCCATATGACTTTTTTAACGTTGGTCGAGTTATTGCGACCCCACAGCGTGATCATAACGTTCCTTATTGGTTAGGTTTTTAAGAGTTTACCCGATCACGCCGTGAGATAAAGGTGGTTTAGGTGTGGGGCGACTTCGTCGCCCTTTCGCGCCGGGCCGCCACTGCGGGTGACTCATTTGCTCGAGCCTCGCAAGATTCGTTACCACGTGCTACAACATCTTTCGCCCCACACCCTTCACCCTTCACCCTTCACCTTTCACCTTTCACCTTTCACCTTTCTTATCCTGATAAAACTGCATCAGGCTGGAGAAGTCGAGTTTGCCGTTGCCGTCGGTTTTATGAAGCGTGAACAGCGCACGGGCGGCAGAGCCCATGGGCACGGGTGCGGCGCTTTGCTGGCTGACATCCATGGCAAGCCCCAGGTCTTTGATCATTAAATCTACCTGGAAGCCCCCTTGATAGCCTTTTGACGCGGGGGCATTTTCCATTACCCCAGGGTAGGGGTTGTAAACGTTTAGCGCCCAGTTACCGCCCGAGCTTTGCTTCATGATTTCAGACAGCACCGCGGGGTCTAAACCGTTTTTAACCCCCATATTGATCGCTTCGCAGGTGCCCGCCATTAATACCGATAGCAGCATGTTGTTGCACGCTTTAGCCACCTGCCCCGCACCGTGGTCGCCCGCGTGGAAGATATTTTTGCCCATCGCATCGAGTACGGGCTTAGCCTTCGCGAACTGGTCGTCGCTGCCACCTACAATAAAGGTCAGCGTGCCTGCCTGGGCACCGCCTACCCCACCGGACACCGGCGCATCCACAAAACTAATGCCGCGCTTCTCACCAATATCGGCAACGTTACGCGCCGTATCGGCATCAATGGTCGAGCAGTCAATAATCAACGCGCCCGGTTGGACGACGTCAAACAACGGCACATCCCCATCAACGTACAGCGCTTTTACATGCTTGCCTGCGGGCAGCATGGAAATAATGAAATCAGCCTCGGCGGCGGCTTCACGAGCCGAGCTTGCCACCTCGCAGCCTTGTGATTGGGCTGTTTCCAAGGCGGCTTCTGACAGGTCGAATGCACGCACGGTGTAACCGGCCTTGACCAGGTTGGCCGCCATAGGGCCGCCCATATTGCCTAAACCGACAAATGCCACGATAGCCATAATATTGTCCTTATTGTTGGTTGTTAACATTCAAGAACATCTGTTTTATCTAGTCACTTAAGATCAGCGAGCGGACTTTCCGGCCACGGCGAGGCTAAAAGCTCGTCGATAAAACTGTCTTCCACCACCGTTACATCGGCATAGGTCCAGGCGGGCTGGCCGTCTTTATCCACGAGCAAGGCACGTACGCCTTCCGGGAACTCGCGATGGCGGCAGCACTGAACCGAAAGCGCAAGCTCTGACTGAAACACTTCGGCAAGCGACATATGTTTGGCGCGCTTTAGCTGCTCATCGATCAGTTTGATGGAAACCGGGCTGCCGTGCGCCAGGGTCTTTTGCGCTTTGTTGAACCACTTGTCGTCACTTTCCACCGCCAGCACGGCAGCTACCATCTGCTCAGCGGTGTCGTGATCCATCAACTCGCGAATCAACGGGGCGAAATTACCCACCGGCGTATCCAGCTCCGCGAAATCGGCTTTAGAGGCTTGCTCTAGTTCGCGCAGAGTGCGGTTTACCACGCCGTGGGCATCGGTATTTTCCCCGGCGCCCCAGGTTGCGTTCATAAGCTTTTGAATAAGCTCGTCGCGATAATGGCTGGCGATACAGCGGTCGGCCAGGCCCAGGGTTAGCGCATCAGGGGCGTTAATCTGGCTGCCGGTCATGGCTAGGAACCGTCCGGCACCGCCCGGCAGACGGTTTAAAAACCAGCTGGCGCCTACATCGGGATACAGGCCAATGGTCACTTCGGGCATGGCTAAGCGGGAGGTTTCTGTGACCACACGGTGGCTGCTGGCGTTTAAAAGCCCCATGCCGCCGCCCATCACGATGCCATTGCCCCAGCAAATAACCGGTTTTGAATAGGTGTGGAGCCGGTAATCCAGGCGATATTCCGTCTCGAAAAACCGCTCAGGGAAGTTGGGGTCGCCTTGGCCAGTAATGGCTTTATAAAGGCTGACCACATCGCCGCCCGCACAAAAGGCTTTCTCACCTGCGCTATCCAGCAGGATGGCGACAATACGCTCGTCGGCTTCCCAGGCGTTTATTTGAGGCAGGATGGCCTCGATCATGTCTAACGTTAGCGCGTTCAGCGAGCGCTCGGCGTTAAGCTTGATTTCAGCGATCGCATGGCCATCGTCGGTAGAGTGCTCGGTAAACAGTACGCTACTCATTCAACCATCCTTGATAGGTAATCAGTGACTATCACTATAATCCGGTAGATTTATAGTTCGGCGGCGTTATCGGCGAGCACTCGGCGCGAAATGATCAGGCGCATAATCTCGTTGGTGCCTTCCAGAATTCGATGTACCCGCGTGTCACGCACATAGCGCTCCATGGGGTACTCCTTGATATAACCGTTGCCGCCGTATAGCTGCAGCGCCTCATCGCAGACGTTAAAGCCCACATCGGTAGCAAAACGTTTCGCCATGGCGCAGTAAGTGGTGGCATCGGCGTGGCCGGCATCCAGTTTGGTCGCGGCCATTCTTACCAATTGGCGGGCGGCTACCAGCTCGGTGACCATATCGGCCAGGCGAAACTGCAGGGCCTGAAACTCTGCCAGACGCTTACCGAACTGCTTGCGCTCAAGCATATATTCGCGGGCCTTATTGATCGCCTGCTGCGCTGTGCCGATGGAGCAGGTAGCGATATTGATCCGCCCGCCATCCAGACCTTTCATGGCGATCTTGAAGCCATCACCTTCGCTACCCAGCAGGTGATTGGCGGGTACGCGGACGTCTTCAAAGGTAACCATTCGAGTAGGCTGGCTGTTCCAACCCATTTTGTCCTCTTTGCGCCCGTAGCTGATGCCTTGCGACTTGGCATCCACGGCAAACGCGGAAACGCCACCAGCGCCCTCACTGCCGGTACGCGCCATCACCACCAGAAAATCGGTGCTGCCCGCGCCGGAAATAAACATCTTGCTGCCATTGAGCACGTAGTGTTCGCCATCGCGCTTGGCCGTGGTTTTAAGCGAGGCCGCATCGGAACCCGCATTGGGCTCGGTCAAGCAGTAAGAGCCGAGCAGCTCGCCGGTCGCAAGCTTCGCCCCCCACTGCTCAACCACATCGGGCTGGCCGAAATCGGCAAGCATCCAGGTCACCATATTGTGGATGGTGAGATACGCCGTGGTGGAGGTACAGCCCATGGAGAGCTGCTCGAAGATAATGCTGGCATCCAGCCTTGAAAGGCCCAGCCCGCCCACGCTTTCCGGCGCGTAAAGCGAGCAGAAGCCCAGCTCACCGGCCTTACGGATAACGTCTACGGGAAAAATAGCCTCGGCGTCCCATTGTGCAGCATGGGGCTCAAGCTCATTTTGGGCGAAGGCCCGCGCCATATCGGCAAAGGCTACCTGGTCTTCACTCAACTCAAAGTTCATGGCCAATCTCCGCTAATGTGCGCACACATTAGATGTTGTCGTTGTAATTGACGTTTACGTTAACTTATCGCCTAAACCAGTGCTGCGCAACCATTTGGCGCCCACGACCTTCGGTGTAGAGCGACTCATTTACGCGTATAAAAAAGGCGCCTCAAAGGCGCCACATCCAAAGGCCTGTTCAACCAAAACAGCGCGGTTTTAAACAGCCTGAAGTTACTTGAAGTTTTTGCGATACATATTGCCAAGCTCCCCTACGATACCGCTTCGAAAGCTTAGTACGCAGACCACAAAGATTAGCCCCAGCATCACGCTTACCCAGTTGCCCAGCGGCGACTGGGACAGAATATGCTGCAAGCTGACGACTAGCCCTGCGCCCATGATCGGCCCCAGCAACGTGCCTACCCCGCCTAACAGCGTCATCAGGATGACCTCGCCCGACATATGCCAGTGGGCATCGGTAAGGGACGCCAGCTGGAACACCACGGTTTTGGTTGAACCGGCAAGCCCCGCCAACGCCGCAGAGATAACAAACGCCACCAGCTTATAGGCATCCACGTTGTAACCCAGCGAAATGGCCCGCGGCTCGTTTTCACGAATGGCTTTCAGTACTTGGCCAAACGGCGAATGCACGGTGCGCTGGATAAGCGCGTAGCCGAGCAGGAAAACCGTAAACACGAAGTAGTACATCGCCAGATTGTTACTTAGGCTGATAAGCCCAAACAGATTGCCCCGCGGCACGCCGTGCAGTCCATCTTCCCCGCCGGTAAACGGTGCCTGGATAAACACAAAGAACATCAGCTGCGCCAACGCCAGCGTCACCATGGCAAAGTAGATGCCCTGGCGGCGAATAGACAACACGCCGAACAGCACGCCTAGCAGCGTGGCCGAAAGCGTACCGGCAATAATTCCAAGCTCAGGGGTAAGCCCCGGGTAGCTTGCCAGCAAATACCCCGTTACATAGCCGCCGGTGGCCAAAAACGCAGCATGGCCAAACGACAGCAATCCTGCGTAACCCAGCAGCAGGTTGAAGGCGCAGGCAAACAGCGCGAAGCAGAGTATCTTCATCAAGAACACGGGGTACGCTAGAAACGGTGCCACCAACCCGACCACGACCAGTGCCATATAGAAGAGCGTACGACGCTGATTGGCCCGGCGCTGGCGTTTTGCCACCACGGAAGGCGCTTTCAAAGTGTGAGATTCGGTCATGGCTATGCCTCCTTCCCGAACAGCCCAGCTGGGCGCAACATGAGCACTAAAATCATCACTAGGAAAATCACCGTGTTGGCGGCTTCCGGATAGTAGACCTTGGTTAACCCTTCAATAATGCCCATCCCCAGCCCGGTGAGAATAGCGCCCAGAATCGACCCCATCCCGCCGATAACGACCACGGCAAACACCACAATCAACAGACTTGACCCCATGGTCGGCGAAACCGGATAAAGCGGTGCCGCCAATACACCGGCAAATGCCGCCAGCCCTACGCCAAAGCCATAGGTAAGGGTGATCAACAGCGGCACATTGACTCCGAATGCCTGCATCAGCTGCGAGTTCTCGGTTCCCGCGCGTAAATAGGCGCCTAGCCGGGTGCGCTCGATCATAAACCAGGTAAACAGGCACATGGCGAGTGCGGCCACCAGAACCCAGGCCCGATACGTAGGCAAGAACATAAAGCCCAGATTCAGCCCGCCCTGGAGTATTTCAGGCGTTGCATAGCGGGCACCTGAAACGCCAAAGAAGTTAATCAGCGTGCCCTCAAAAATAAGCGCCAACCCGAAGGTTAATAAAAGCCCATACAGGTGATCCAAATGGGCAATGCGGCGCAGTAGAAAACGCTCTACCAGCATGCCTAGCCCAGCAATCACCAGCGGCACTAAAATGAGCGCCAGCCAGTAGTTAATCCCTAGATAACGAAACCCCAAAAGGGCCGCAAATGCGCCCAGCATGTACTGCGCGCCGTGTGCAAAATTGACGATTTTTAAAAGGCCAAAAATGACGGCAAGCCCCAGGCTTAACAGCGCGTAAAACGCACCGTTGACCAGCCCCAGGGTGAGCTGCCCCATGAACACCGCCATGGGCACACCGAATATCATCGTCATAGCACGAATCTCCTCGCCGCGTTGGGCCGCCTTACCCGGCGACCCAAGCGGTAACGCTTAATAATGACTTAGCGCTTAATAATGCCCTGGCGCTTAATAATGACTAAGACGGAGCTTAGTTCTGTACCAGTTTGCACTGGCTTTCAGACAGCGGGCGGTAAGCTTCTTCGGCAGGAATGGTGCTGAGGATTTCGTAAAGATCCCACTCACCGGTGGACTCTTCCGGGGTTTTCACCTGCGCCAGGTACATATCGTGCACCATGCGGCCATCTTCACGAATACGACCGTTGCGGGCGAAGAAGTCATTGATGGGCTCTTCAGCCATCTGGGCACGTACGGTTTCAGGATCGTCGGTGCCCGCGGCTTCAATGGCTTGCAGGTAATGCATGGTGCTTGAATAGATACCCGCCTGTACCATGGTGGGCATGCGGCCAACTTCTTCGAAGTAGCGCTCGGACCATTCGCGTGCCTGGTCATCCATGTCCCAGTACCAGCCGGTGGTTAACAGCAGGTTTTGGGTGGCCTCAAGGCCTAGCGCATGCACGTCATTCAAGAATATCAGCAGGCCCGCAAGCTGCTGGCCACTTTGCGTCAACCCAAACTGGCTCGCAGTGGTAATCGCGTTAACCGTATCCGCACCGGCGTTGGCCAGACCAACAATTTTGGCGCCAGAACCCTGAGCCTGGAGGATATAAGAAGAGAAGTCATTGGTTGGGAACGGATGGCGGACACCGCCAACAATTTCACCACCGCTAGCTTCCACTACGTTAGTGACATCGGCTTCAAGCGCATGGCCAAAGGCGTAATCAGCAGTGAGCAAAAACCAACTATCACCGCCCTGCTCGACCACCGCTTTAGCGGTACCGTTGGCCAGCGGATAAGTATCATAAACCCAGTGGATATGGTTCGGTGTGCAGTGCTCGTTAGTAATACTTGAAGCCGCTGAACCGGATACAATGCCTAAGCCATCGTTCTCTTCAAGCACTTTGGTAACGGCGATCGACACAGAAGAGGCCACCAGGCCCGCCACCATATCCACGTTGCGCTGATCGATCCATTCACGCACCGTGTTGGCACCTACATCGGCGCTATTACGGTCGTCGGCGCTGAAGACCACAATGGGCGAGCCATTAACGCTGCCACCGAAATCTTCAATCGCCATCTCAAGCGCCGATAATCCACCGGGCCCGGCCAGATCGCGATAAGTACCCGACATATCGGCCAGATAGCCAATCCGCACCTCGCCGTCACTGATCTCGGCCTGCGCTGTCGACATTGCCATGCTGGAAGCAGCTGCTACGGCAATGCTGGCAACCAATGTTTTTTTCATTAACGTCATGTTCGTCTCCTGGCCCTTAAGCCTTTGTTGTTGTGTTGCGACGTAACCTGGTTATACCCCTAACATCGAATTGAGATGCTCGCGCCGCGCAGGTAGCTGTGCGGCGCTGATCTCTTCTACTATCTGGCCGTGATCCATCACAAAGTGGCGGTCGGCAAGCGGTGCGGCAAAGCGGAAATTCTGCTCGACCAGCACAATGGTCATCCCTTGGGCCTTGAGCAGCACCAACACCTCGCCCAGTTTTTGCACGATGACCGGCGCCAGCCCTTCGGTAATTTCATCCAGCAGCAAAAGGCGTGCGCCGGTACGTAAAATGCGTGCCATGGCCAGCATCTGCTGCTCGCCTCCGGAAAGCCGCGTTCCCTGGCTTTTACGCCGTTCATATAAATTGGGGAACATGGCGTAAATATCGTCCAGGCTCATACCGCCCGAACTGACCGTAGGTGGTAACAGCAGGTTTTCATGGACATCCAGGCTTGAGAAAATCCCCCGCTCCTCTGGGCAATAGCCAATACCCAGACGTGGAATATGGTGGGGCTTCATCGCCAGTGTTTCCTGGCCGTTGATGACGATAGAGCCCGTTCGCCGTCCTACCATGTTCATGATGGCCTTAAGCGTGGTGCTTCGCCCAGCGCCGTTGCGGCCTAACAGGGTGACAAGCTCGCCCTGCTTTACGTCAAAGTTCACCCCGTGAAGAATGTGCGATTCGCCATAAAAGGCGTGCAGGTCTTTTATCCTAAGCATTTCGCGCGACTGCGCGTGGGTGCTGGGCGCCGCGGCTTGCGTATCAATGGCTGCTGCATCGGCAATACTCATGCGCTGGCCCTCTCTTGTTCAGCGGCGTCGCTGCCCATATACGCTTCACGCACCAGCGGATTACGCGACACGCTTTCATAGTCCCCTTCAGCCAGAACAGCGCCCCGGGCAAGCACCGTGATTTGATCACATAGGCGGCTTACTACGCTCAGGTTGTGCTCGACCATCAGGACCGTCCGTCCTTTGGAAACGCGTTTGATCAGCGCCACGATACGGTCAACGTCTTCAGCGCCCATGCCTTGGGTTGGCTCATCCAGCAGCATCATCACAGGGTCTAGCGCCAGCGTCGTCGCGACTTCCAGCGCCCGTTTGCGCCCGTAAGGCATCTCCACCGTTAACGTGTCGGCATACTCGCGCAGCCCCACTTCTTCAAGCAGTGCCAAGGCACGTTCGTTAAGGTGATCGAGGGATTTTTCCGATTTCCAGAAATGAAAGGATGTGCCGAGCTGGCGCTGAAGCGCAACGCGTACGTTCTCAAGCGCCGTCATATGAGCAAACACCGCGGAAATCTGAAATGAACGCACTAAACCAAGCCGGGCAATCTGGTTGGATTTAAGCGCGGTTATCGGTTTACCGCGATACAGAATTTCGCCCCGCGTGGGGGGAAGAAACTTGGTGAGTAAGTTAAATACGGTGGTCTTACCGGCACCGTTAGGCCCGATCAGGGCATGAATATGGCCTTCCTGAACGCTGAGATTAACGTTATCCACCGCCGTAAAGCCACGGAACGCTTTTGTCAGCCCTCGCGTTTCAAGCACTGGCGCTTGGGAAGAACTTGTCGTCGAAGTACTTGTTGTCAATGCACTTTGTGTAGAAGCACCGGTCGTGGAAGTACTGTTCTTGGAAGTACTGTTCTCGGAAGTACTGTTTGCGGAAGTACTGTCTGCACTCATAGAGCAATAAGCCTCTTGTTGTTCTTATGCTGAGCGATTCTCGTGCTGACGTTTCACCAGCTCCTTACCGCTTTAATGAGGTAGGTTCGTTATTATTGTTAGCTGGCAATGCATCTTTACCTTTACGTAAGGTTTAAGTGCAAACTAGCAATCTCTAGCAGGCAATTACAATTACAACTTTGGTCTACAAAAAATAACATTAAATGCTAATAAAACATTAAGTATTTATTTTACATAGAGTTACACCAAGCCATTAAACCATTGGCTTAGGCAATGACTTCTTTACGTTAACGTAAACTTGTTTTAGCCTCATCAGCAGTGTTCCATAGGAATAGCCCCTTTTGAAGAGAATTAACCCATGAGCAAAACTTACTCGATCAGCGAACTGGCCAGCGAGTTTGACGTCACCACCCGCAGCATTCGGTTTTACGAAGATCAGGAACTGCTTCACCCGGCACGGCGGGGCCAAACACGCATTTACAGCAGCAAGGATCGAGTACGGCTTAAATTGACCCTACGGGGCAAACGGCTGGGGCTTTCACTGGCGGAGATCCGAGAATTATTTGAGCTTTGGGATGAGACCCGCAGCGGTAGTGAAAAACAGCTGCAGCTTATGTTGAACAAAATCGGCGAGCGCCGGGCAGCGCTTGAACAGCAGATGAAAGATATCACCATGGTACAGCTGGAGCTTGAAAGTGCCGAGATTCGCTGCCGTCAGGCGCTTGAGGAGCTACACGAAAAACAATCCGATGAAGAACGCATTCAGGCGTCATCGTCTACTTAAGATTTCGTGGCGTCTCATTCCCTATCCAACAATGATTTTCAATAAACAATTTCTAATAAACAGGTGATTGACCATGCACTCTCTCTACTCAGAACTGAATTTCGGTCTTGATGACGAAATGAACATGCTGCGCGAGCAGGTCAATGCCTTCGCCGCCAGCGAAATTGCCCCGCGCGCCGCGGAAATCGACCGCAATAATGAATTTCCTAACGACTTATGGAAGAAGTTTGGCGACATGGGCCTTTTAGGTATCACCGTGTCTGAAGAAGATGGCGGCAGCGGCATGGGCTATCTTGCCCACTGCATCGCCATGGAAGAGATCTCCCGGGCGAGCGCGTCGGTTGCGCTATCTTACGGTGCGCACTCCAATCTGTGTGTGAATCAGATCAAGCGCAACGCCTCCGCCGAACAGAAGGCCAAGTATCTGCCTAAATTGATCAGTGGCGAGCACGTCGGCGCGCTTGCCATGTCCGAACCTGGCGCTGGTTCCGATGTGGTCTCCATGCAGCTGCGGGCTAAAAAAGTCGGCGATAACTACCTTCTAAACGGCAACAAAATGTGGATCACCAACGGCCCCGATGCCGATGTGCTGGTGGTCTACGCCAAGACTGACCCGGAAGCCGGGTCCAAAGGCATTACCACTTTCCTGATCGAAAAAGGCATGCCGGGATTCTCCACGGCTCAGAAGCTCGACAAGCTGGGCATGCGCGGCTCCAACACCTGCGAATTGGTGTTTCAGGATTGCGAGGTTCCCGCTGAAAACGTGCTGGGCGAAGAAGGCAAAGGTGTGCGCGTATTGATGAGCGGACTGGACTACGAACGCACCGTACTGGCCGCAGGGCCGGTCGGCATCATGCAGGCCGCCATGGATGTCGTGATGCCGTATATTCATGAGCGCAAACAGTTTAATCAGTCGATCGGTGAGTTCCAGCTGGTACAGGGCAAAGTGGCGGATATGTATACCACGCTGAATGCCTGCCGCGCTTATCTGTATGCCGTCGCGGCCGCGTGTGATCGCGACCAGACCTCGCGCAAGGATGCCGCTGGCGTCATCCTCTACTGTGCCGAGAAAGCCACCCAGGTAGCGCTGGATTCCATTCAGCTGTTGGGCGGTAACGGCTATATCAACGAATACCCCACCGGGCGCCTGCTGCGCGACGCGAAGCTTTATGAAATCGGCGCGGGCACCAGTGAAATTCGGCGGATGTTGATTGGCCGCGAACTCTTCACCGAAAGCCAGTAGAGGCGCGCCATGAGCATTCTCAGCACTCAGATTAATCCGCGCAGCGAGCTCTTTCAGACCAATGAGCAGTCAATGCGCGGCGTGGTTACCCAGCTACATGAACTCACCGCGGCCGTTGCCCAGGGTGGCGGCGTTAAATCTCGTGAGCGTCATGAGAGCCGTGGCAAGCTCTTTGTGCGTGACCGCATTGATCACCTGATCGACGAAGGCTCGCCTTTTCTAGAATTTTCAGCGCTTGCCGCCCACAAGGTGTATGAAAGCGACGTACCGGCCGCCGGTGTAGTAACCGGCATTGGGCGCGTATCAGGCGTTGAATGCGTGATTGTGGCCAACGATGCCACGGTAAAAGGCGGCACCTACTTTCCGCTGACGGTCAAAAAACATATCCGCGCCCAGGAAATCGCCCGCAAGCATCGCCTACCGTGTATTTATCTGGTCGATTCCGGCGGTGCCTTTCTACCCCGTCAGGATGAAGTCTTCCCTGACCGCGACCACTTCGGGCGCATTTTCTATAACCAGGCCACCCTATCGGCCGAAGGCATTCCGCAAATTGCCGTGGTGATGGGTTCGTGTACGGCAGGCGGCGCTTATGTGCCCGCCATGGCCGATGAATCGATCATCGTTAAAGAGCAAGGCACCATCTTTCTGGGCGGCCCGCCGCTCGTCAAAGCGGCCACCGGTGAAAGTATCAGTGCCGAGGCGTTGGGCGGCGCCGATGTACATGCCAAAGTCAGCGGCGTGGCCGACCATTATGCCGAAAACGATATGCATGCCCTGCAGCTTGCCCGCGCCTGTGTCTCGCGCCTGAACTGGCAAAAGCGCGGCAAGCTTGCCATGCAGGCGCCCCAGCCGCCCAAGCTCGACCCGTTGGAGCTTTACGGCATTGTGGGCACCGACCTTAAAAAGCCCTTTGATGTTCGCGAAGTTATCGGGCGCATCGTCGACAGCTCTGATTTTGATGAATTCAAACGCTACTACGGCGACACCTTAGTTACCGGGTTTGCGCATATTCATGGCCACCCGGTGGGTATTGTGGCCAATAACGGCGTGCTGTTTTCAGAGAGCGCCGTCAAAGGCGCCCACTTTATTGAGCTGTGCGCCCAGCGCAAGATTCCGCTGGTTTTCCTGCAGAACATCACCGGTTTCATGGTGGGTTCCAAGTACGAGCATGAAGGTATCGCCAAGCATGGCGCCAAGCTGGTCACCGCCGTAGCGTGTGCCAAGGTACCCAAGTTCACCGTGCTGATTGGCGGAAGCTTCGGGGCGGGTAACTACGGTATGTGCGGCCGCGCTTATGACCCTAACCTGCTATTTATGTGGCCCAACGCGCGTATATCCGTCATGGGTGGCGAGCAGGCTGCCGGCGTACTGGCGCAGGTTAAGCGCGAACAGTATGAGCGCGAAGGCAGCGAATGGACTAAAGAGGCCGAAGAGGCGTTCAAGCAGCCCACCCGCGAACAGTATGAGCACCAGGGCCACCCTTACTACGCCAGTGCCCGGCTCTGGGATGACGGCGTGATCGACCCGCTACAAACCCGCGATGTACTGGGCTTAGCGCTGGCCGCGGCCATGAACGCTGAGATTGAAGAGACACGCTTCGGCGTGTTCCGGATGTAAGGGGCCTATCATGACGAATTCAACGTTAACCATAGATGCAGGTGTTGCCCGCTTAACCCTTAATCGCCCGGACGTTCACAACGCCTTTGATGACCAGCTAATTGCCGAGCTGAACGCACACCTCGATAAGCTTCAACCGCTGATTAAAAGCGGTGAGGTACGCGTGGTGGTGCTGGGTTCTGAAGGCAACAGTTTCTCAGCGGGCGCGGATTTGAACTGGATGAAGCGCATGGTCGATTACGATTTTGAAGACAATCTGGCCGATTCGCGCAAGCTCGCCACGCTGATGCATAGCCTGGATACGCTGCCCTGCCCCACGCTGTGTCGGGTCCAGGGGGCCGCCTTTGGCGGCGCCGTAGGCTTGGCCGCCTGCTGCGATATCGTTATTGCCTCCGATAAAGCCAGGTTCTGCCTTTCAGAAGTCAAGATTGGCCTCTCGCCTGCGGTCATCAGCCCCTATGTAAACCGCGCACTCGGGCCGCGCCAGATGCGCCGTTACGCGTTGAGCGCTGAAGTCATCGACGCGCCCACCGCTCTCAGTCTGGGCCTGGCCCATCAGGTCGTTGAACACAACGCACTGGATAGCGCGGTAGATGCCATGCTGGAAACGTTGCTCGCCGGTTCACCGCAGGCGCAGCAGGTTACCAAAGCGCTGCTCCAAACGGTCAGCCAGTCGCCTGATTCTGACGCCACACGCGAACAAACCTGTCAGGTGATTGCCAAGCTGCGGGTTAGCCAGGAAGGCCAGGAAGGACTGGCTGGATTTTTTGAAAAGCGTCGCCCCGCCTGGGCTGAAACGCCTTTATCCGGCAACGCCAAGGAGCGCCGCTCATGAGCCACCTAACGTCGTCTGAATCTAACCTGCGCACCACGCCCTTTGACACCCTGCTGATCGCCAACCGGGGTGAAATTGCCTGCCGGGTAATGCGCACCGCACGCCTTATGGGCCTTAAAACCGTTGCGGTGTATTCCGATGCTGACGCCAACGCCCGCCACGTACGTGAAGCCGATGAAGCCATTCGTATCGGCCCCGCCGCTGCGCGCGAAAGCTATTTGAATATCGAAGCGGTGATTGACGCCGCCAAGCGCACCGGCAGTGGCGCCATTCATCCTGGCTACGGCTTTCTTTCAGAAAACGGCGCCTTTGTAAAAGCGCTCGAAGAAGCGGGTATTACTTTTATCGGGCCGCCCGCGTCAGCCATTGCCGCCATGGGAGATAAATCGGCCGCCAAGGCGCGTATGGCCAATGCAGATGTGCCGCTGGTACCGGGCTACCACGGCGATAACCAGGATGATGACCTGCTCCGGGCCGAGGCCGATAAAATCGGTTACCCGGTCATGCTCAAAGCCAGCGCCGGTGGTGGCGGTAAAGGCATGCGCGTGGTCGAAAAAAGCGAGGCCTTTCAGGCGGCGCTGGAAGGCTGTCGCCGCGAGTCTAAAGCCGCCTTCGGCGATGATCGTATGCTGATTGAAAAATACCTGGTGCAGCCACGTCACGTGGAAGTACAGGTATTTTGTGATCGCCAGGGCCACGGCGTGTACCTGTTCGAGCGCGACTGCAGCATTCAACGCCGCCACCAAAAAGTCCTCGAAGAAGCCCCCGCCCCGGGCATGACGCCGGAACTACGCGCGGCGATGGGTAATGCAGCCGTACGTGCCGCTCAGGAAATTGGCTACGTGGGCGCGGGCACGGTTGAGTTTCTATTGGATGCTTCGCCAGGCCAGGACGGGGCGTTCTACTTTATGGAGATGAACACCCGTCTGCAGGTCGAGCACCCGGTGACTGAAATGATCACCGGCCAGGATCTGGTCGAATGGCAGCTGCGGGTGGCAATGGGTGAATCGCTGCCTTGCACACAGGAAGCATTGACGATCACCGGGCATAGCTTTGAAGCACGCCTTTATGCTGAAGACCCTGATCAGGACTTTTTACCCGCCACGGGAAAGCTTACTCGCTTTGCGCTCGATTTAGCGGGCACCGACCTAAAGGCCGAGCAGGTGCGCCTGGATAGCGGTGTGGAAAGCGGTGATACGGTTTCCATGCACTACGACCCCATGCTTGCCAAGCTGATTGTGCATGGCAGTGACCGGGATGCCGCCCTGGCCACCCTTAACCGCGCGCTAGCGGCCCTCGATATACAGGGCGTGGTCACCAACCGGGCTTTTTTGCAGCGCCTGGCGACTCACCCCGCGTTTAAGAACGTAGAGCTGGATACACGGTTTATCGAGCGCCACGAGGCCACCCTGTTTGCCGCGCACCACTATCAGCCTGAAGACTATGCCAGCGCCGCGTTAATGGCGTTACACCAGCTGGCCCAGGAGTGCGAAAGCAATTCGCCCTGGGATCGCCACGATGGCTTTCGGCTTAACGCGCCACGCACGGTGCGCATTGCCCTGCACGATCCCAAGCACTCTCAAGCGCCGGAGGATGCAAGTCCCCTAGTGGTTGTGGAAGGCAAACGACACCCGGGTGACCCAGAGTGGCACCTAACCATTAATGGCCACGCCGTTAATGAGCAAACCTTTAGCGCCAGCCTTCAACCGCTTACCGGCAATGCCGTGGCGATTACCCTTAACGGGCATCGCCGCCGCCTGCAGGCCCAGCGCGATGGCAATGTGTTAATCATGGTCGACCCGCAGGGCGAAACCCGCCTTTACTGGCAGCGCATTGATGCGATTGATCACGGCCAGCATGAAGTGCAGGCGAGCTTTACCGCTCCCATGCATGGCACGGTGGTGGCGCTGCTAGTTGAAGCCGGGGCGAGCGTTGAAAAAGGCATTCCCCTGATGGTCATGGAAGCCATGAAGATGGAACACACCATGACCGCGCCGACTAACGGTCGCGTGGAAGGTTTCCGCTTTCAGGCAGGCGATACCGTTAGCCAGGGTGATGTATTACTCGACTTCGCCCCAGGCGAATAAGGAGCTTGACCATGGTACTGCGCCAATCCAGCCTTCCCCAGCGCGTACGCCTGTTCGAAATGGCCCCCCGAGATGGCCTGCAAAACGAGCCGGGGGCCATGGTGCCTACCGCGACCAAAATCGAGCTGATTCATCGGCTCGCCAATGCCGGCATCCGCCATATTGAAGCGGCAAGCTTTGTATCACCCAAGTGGGTGCCGCAAATGGGCGATGCGACCGACGTAATGCATGGCATTACCCGTACTCCCGGCGTGGTTTACTCGGCCCTTACCCCTAATCTCAAGGGGCTTGAAAATGCCTTGGCCGCAGGCGTCGATGAAGTAGCGGTATTTGGTGCGGCCTCTGAAGCGTTTTCACAAAAGAACATCAACTGCTCGATTGCTGAATCCCTTGAGCGCTTCAAGCCTGTGCTCAAGCGTGCCCAGGAAGCGAATGTGCGTGTGCGCGGCTACGTTTCCTGTGTGCTGGGGTGCCCTTATGAAGGCGATATTCCCCCGGAGAAAGTCGCTCAGGTGGCCAAGGCCCTTTATGACATGGGCTGCTATGAGATTTCCCTCGGTGACACCATTGGAGTGGGTACGCCGCTGGCGGCCAAGCGAATGGTTGAAGCCGTTTCCAGGCAGGTGCCAATTGATCGACTGGCGGCACATTTTCATGATACCTACGGTATGGCTATTGCCAATCTTTATGCGGTCATGCAAGAAGGTGTCAGCGTGATTGATGCTGCGACCGGCGGCTTGGGCGGCTGCCCTTATGCCAAAGGTGCCTCCGGTAACGTCGCCACCGAAGACGTGCTTTACCTGCTGGAGGGCTTAGGCATTGAAACGGGGATTGATCTGCAGGCCGTGCTGGATACGAGCCATTGGATTACCCAGGCGCTGGGCCGCAAGCCGACCTCAAACGTTGCCCTGGCCAGAGGCGCACACGCAAGCTAACCCTCATCAACGCGGCCTGCTCGATCAGACAATAAAAATACGGAGAGACATCATGGCGCTACATGACCCCAGCCTATCTAAAGCCCTGCCCAGCTATGCCAGCAGCACCGCTGACAAACCGCTGCTGGGTATGACTATCGGCGATAAATTCGACCACATTGCCGCGCAGTATCCCGATAACGATGCCCTGATTGTGCTGCACCAGAATATTCACTGGCGCTACCGCGAGCTTCATGAAGAGGTAAACCGCTGCGCCCGCGCGTTACTGGCCATTGGCGTGAAGTGTGGTGATCGGGTCGGTATGTGGGCGCCTAACTGCAGCGAGTGGACATTAACCCAATTCGCTACCGCCAAAATTGGTGCCATTTTAGTCAACATCAACCCGGCTTACCGTACTCATGAACTTGAGTATGCGCTTAACCAATCCGGCGCGCGTTTTTTGGTCTGCGCCGACAGTTTCAAAAGCTCCGATTACCGCGGCATGCTCTATGAGCTGGCGCCGGAGCTTCAAACCAGTGCAGAAGGCGCGCTTAAATCGCTAAAGCTACCCCAGCTTGAGTGCGTGATTAACTTAAGCAGCGAGAAACATCCCGGCATGTGGCGCTGGTCAGATTTAATGCAGGAGTCGAGCAAGGTTAGCCAAACCGACGTCAACGACCTGCAAAGCACCCTTCAGTTTGACGACCCGATCAATATTCAATACACCTCGGGCACCACCGGCTTTCCGAAAGGCGCCACGCTTTCTCATCACAATATTCTCAATAACGGCTTTTTTGTGGCTGAAAGCATGGGCTTTACCAGTGAAGATCGTCTGGTCATTCCTGTGCCGCTTTATCACTGCTTTGGCATGGTCATGGGTAATCTGGGCTGTATGACCCATGGGGCTGCGATGATTTACCCCGATGAAGGCTTTGATCCCGGTAAAGTACTCAAAGCCGTACACGAGCAAAAAGCCACTGCGCTTTATGGCGTACCTACCATGTTTATCGCCGAGCTGGATCACCCCGAGTTTGCCAACACCGACCTCTCTTCACTGCGTACCGGCATCATGGCAGGCTCGATTTGCCCAGCCGAGATCATGAAACAAGTCATCAACAAGATGAACATGAAGGGCGTCCAGATCGCCTACGGGATGACTGAAACCAGCCCGGTTTCTACCCAAACGGGCGCAAATGACAGTATTGAAAAGCGGGTTTCCACCGTGGGCCGTACCCAGCCGCATCTGGAGAGCAAAATTGTCGACCCCGGCAATGGCGCCATCTTACCCCGCGGTGAGATCGGCGAGCTGTGTACCCGGGGCTATAGCGTCATGCTCCAATACTGGAACAACGAGCAGGCCACGCGTGAGGCCATCGACGAATCCGGCTGGATGCATACCGGCGACCTGGCCACCATGGACGAAGAGGGTTATATCCAGATCGTCGGACGTATTAAAGACATGGTGATTCGCGGGGGCGAAAACGTTTACCCCAAAGAAATCGAAGAGTTTCTGTACACCCACCCGGCGATTTCCGATGTGCAGGTCACCGGCGTGCCCGACAAGAAATACGGTGAGGAGCTGGTTGCCTGGGTAAAGCTCAACGCCACGGCGGGTGAGATTAGCGGTGAAGATCTACGTGAGTTCTGTAAAGGCAAGATCACCCACTTCAAGATCCCCCGCTACTTTAAATTCGTCGATGAATTCCCCATGACGGTGACCGGCAAAATCCAGAAATTCAAGATGCGTGAAATTTCCACTCAAGAGCTGGGGTTGAATCCAGAATCACCGTCATGACAGACGCACCGCGTTTGGCTGAGCATTACCAGCAGGGGCTGCGCGATGCCGATGTGCTGGCGCAAATTCGCAGCCATTATCCGGCGGGCCCTACCCTGCACCAGCTGGCCCCGCTTGATCAGCTGCATATCGGCGGCGTAACGGCCACTACGCGATTGCTCGCCCTGCTTGACCCAGCCCTCCATCCACGCGTTCTGGATATTGGTGCAGGCTTGGGCGGGTTAATGCGCCAAGGCGCAGCGCAGGGTTTTCAGGTGACCGGCCTGGACATTACCCACCGTTTTAACGCACTCAATAAAGCGCTAAGTGCGTTGAGCGAACCCCACTCAACGCCGCTTTTCTGGATAACGGGAGATGCGACTGCCCTACCGTTTGCAGATAACACCTTTGACGCGCTTTTATTTCAGCACAGCCTGCTCAACATGCCTGACGCCGCCCGGGTGTTTGCCGAAAGCCACCGGGTCTTGCGCCCTGGCGGGCAGCTGGTAATGCATGAAGTAGTGAGCGGGCCTAATGTAGACGCCCTGCGCTACCCTGTGCCCTGGGCGACAGAACCCACGCACTCACACCTGCTTAGCCAAACGGCACTTACCCAGCAACTTCAGCAAAGCGGCTTTACGCTTGAGCACTGCGTTGACTGGAGCGATATCGCCCTGGAGTGGCGTGAGCGTCAGGGCAATAAAGAGCAAACCGCCCAGATGCCGATCCTTTCGCCGCAGTGGGTATTTGGTGAGCGCTTCCAGGAAATGGGCAAAAACCTGCTTTTTAACCTCAAGCAGCAGGCAATTAACTTGGTAGAAGTTAAAGCCAGTTGCTATGCTGGTGGGGATAATAATTAAAGCCAAGGATGAGGAACGCCAATGAAACGCTTGGCTGGCGCTATCCTGTACAGTGTTATCGGTTTGAATTTAACTATTGTAGCCGCTGTCGCCAATGACGAGGTGCCAGCAATTGCCTATGCCATGCCGGAGAGCGAGCTCATGCGACTCGATAACGGCGTGGTACTGGAAGGCAGCGATTTAAGCAGTTTGGACACCTACACATCCGGTTTTCGCTTAACGGCCGGGTTTAGCCCCTGGCAACTCCCCCAATTAGATATTGGCGCTGAAATTGCCTACCGCGAAAGCGAAGAAGTGCCGATTGCCTCCAGCATGTCACCCATGATCATGGATACGCTAAGTTTAGGCGGCGCCATTGTGGCAGGCATCCGTATGGGGGCTTTCAGTATGTACGCTAAGTCTGGCCTGACCGAATGGCGCGGCGATACCGACCAGCCTCAAGGTGCAGACGAAGGCGGCACCGCCTGGCTGCAAGGCTTTGGCGCCACCGTCACCATCAACCGGCTGATCACCCGCTTGGAATATGAACGCGTTGATGCACCAACGCTAAGCCACCTCAATCAACTCAGCGCATCGTTGCATTTGCCTTTTTAGGTTCTTATTACTATTAGCATTCTTTTTATAAGCTATTACTTGTCTTCCTGCGTGTAAGACATTTCCCTTTCTGCAGTTATTGCCTCGGTAGTTATCGCCTCAGTACTTAAGCACATCCATGCCAAAAGCTTTTCGTTGCTTGACCATAATCGTTACTCATTTCTTACATGCGAAAACGCTAATTTTTTAGTCTTCCACCGTCTTTGTAAGCCGATGCCAATAATTTTGTAAGCAATGTCTTACAACGCTGTAAGAGATTAACGCCTCTTAACCTCCAAGGGTTGCCCTTCCCGCTCAGCCCGCTACCCTAAGCGTTTCTCATTAGCAGACTCGGTTCAAGGAGCGATACCATGGCGGATAAAACAGGCCTGCAGTTTACTCTCACCCTACCCGGGGCTGATGATACCGCTGTTGTACGTTTTACCCACCGCGAAGCCCTTTCCGAACCGTTTTCCCTCTCTGTCGAGTTTGCCAGCCGGGCTCATGATTTATCCCCCACCGACTGCCTGGAGCAGACGGCCACGTTAACTATTTGGCAGGATGGCGAACCGCTACGCCGCATTCATGGCATTGTGAGCGAGTTCGCCCAAGGCGACCGCGGCCACCGCCGCTCTTTTTATCAGGTGGTGATCCGCCCGGCCTTATGGCGGCTTTCGCTGCGTCACAACTCGCGCATCTTCCAGGAAACGCTGCCTTACGATGCGATCACCACCCTGGCCCAGGAGCGTGGCCTGACGGATATCGGCTTTGCCACCACGCGTACCCCGCTCGAGCGGGAGTACCTGGTGCAGTACCGGGAAACCGACCTGGCGTTTATCGAACGCCTGGCTGCCGAAGAGGGATGCTTTTATTTCCATGAGTTCGAAAATGCCGAAGGCGGCGCCCACCGGCTAGTATTTGCCGATGCCACCGCGGTGCTGCCAAGCGTGGGTGAGCGCACCTACCACGGCCGTGCGGGCGGTACGCCGCCCCGGCGCCATTTGCGCAAGCTGCGTCAGGTCAGCCGGGTACGCCCGGCATCCGCCATGCTCAAGGACTACACCTTTAAAAACCCGGCCTACGCCCAGCGGCACGAGCACCTGGCGCCGGGGCTAGGCGAGCACGCTCAGCGTGAGGATTACGAACACTTCGACTACCCAGGCCGCTACAAGAAAGATGGCTCCGGCAAGCCGTTTACCCGCCACCGGCTGGAATCCCTGCGCGCCGATGCGTTGGTAGCCCAGGCCGAGAGCGACCTGCCCGAACTGGCCCCGGGCCTCTGCTTCACCCTGACCGACCACGATGTGGAGAGCCTCAATCAGGACTGGCAGGTACTCGGCGTGGTGCATGTCGGCGAGCAGCCCCAGGCGCTGGAAGAAGACGGCATGGCCCGGGGTAGCGCCACCTCGGATCAAGCGGGCGAACAGATGACCCGCTACTACAATAGCGTCGAGCTGATGCCCCGCGACCAGACCTGGCGCCCGACGCCCAATCCCAAACCGCGCGTGGATGGGCCTCAGGTGGCGTTTGTAGTGGGCCCCGAAGGCGAAGAGATCTACTGCGATGAACACGGCCGAGTAAAGGTGCAGTTCCCCTGGGACCGCTACGCCGAGCCCAATGAAACCGCCAGCTGCTGGATACGGGTGGCCCAGGGCTGGGCGGGCGGTGGCTATGGCAGCATGGCGATTCCGCGCATTGGCCATGAGGTGATTATCTCGTTCCTGGAAGGTGACCCGGACCAGCCACTCATCACCGGGCGTACCTACCACGCGGTAAACATCCCGCCCTACCCGCTGCCGGAACACAAGACCCGCACCGTGATTCGCACCCAAAGCCATAAGGCCGAGGGCTTCAACGAGCTACGCTTCGAGGACGAAGCCGGTGAAGAGCAGATCTGGCTGCACGCCCAAAAAGACCTGGAACTGCTGACGTTAAATGACCGCACTGAAGAAATCCGCCGCGACAGCCACCTGAAGCTGCACCGCAACCGGTTGACCGAGATTCATAACGACGACCACCTGACGGTCCACCATAATCGCCACACGCAGATAAAAGGCGATGACCACCTTCAGGTGGATCAGACCCGTCACGAATATTATGGCGATTCGCAGCTTCTGGAAGCGGGTCGTGAGGTGCACTACAAGGCCGGCTCGCAGGTCGTGATCGAGGCCGGGGCGGAAATTACCCTCAAAGCGGGCGGCAGCTTTATAAAGCTCGACCCGAGCGGTGTGACCATTGTGGGTTCACAGGTGAGAATCAACTCGGGTGGCAGCCCCGGGCGTGGCCAGGGGCAAGCAATCGTGCTGCCGCGCCTGCCGGGCGAAGCAGAGCCTGAAGAGAGTGACGACGTTACTCTTGAGCCACACCAAACGCCGAGTCTGACTAGCGCAAGGTCAAGACTAAGCGCGCAGGGTAGAAAAGAGCGCTCATCACTTCATGTCCGAAACGAAAGCGATTCAAGGAGCTACGACCAGGCTTTCATCGCGACCTGGAGAGGAACTCAAATTCCTGCAGCTAATATGCGCTATCGCATCACGGATGCTAATGGCTCGGTCGTACAAGAGGGCCGAACCAATGACCTCGGGGAAACCGGGTTATCCGAAAGCGACGCCCCCGATCACCTGCACATCGATATTTTGGGAGACTGACCGTGGCGGAAGACGAAGTACTCGGTGCGACCGATGCCAATCACACACCTGTTGACGACACTCAGCGGGTCGCGGTCGATATATACGTCTGTAATAAACAGGTTCCTCCGGCCAACGAAAGCTTCTTGGGCAACTGTGAATGGTATTACCGGCCCCTTCACGATGAATACATTACCAAGAGCGGCGTATCGGGCTGGGAGGCATTGAAGGCATGGACCACATCTTGGAACCCATTTGATAATATAGATGTAGCACGCCGCCTATTGATTAACCGCGATGAATTGATCGCGCCCGACAGCCCACACCCACACTGGTCGCGCCATGCCAATTTCATGATGCGCCATATCGGCTGCGGTCACCTGCCTCCCGACTATTACATAAGCTATGGCTACTACTACTGCTATACCTACGGGGAGCGCTTAAAACCAAGGCTGAGTCCAGATGGCAAGCGCTGGCTAGATCAGGCGAGGCTTAATCTTCAAGAAAATGCTGAAAATGGACTCAAGGACAACATGAAAGCTGACCAGGTCCATATTGTCTGCCGCCGTTACCCCAACCGCAGCGTTGCCATGGAGGTCGAGCAATACGAACTGGAGGTTGACCCCACCACTTTTAAGACTTTTGCCTTTGCTACGCATGTTCCAGCTTATCTGGATGCTGGCCTCGCCGACCTGGATGCGTGTGATCTGATAAGAATTGGCGGCCAACCTAATATCGAAGAGTGGGGAGACGCAGAAACTTGGGGTCAAGCCATCGGGAGCAGCCTTGAGGTCGGCAAAAGTAAGATTGGCGCTGTATGGGAAACAGCGGCAGAAACCGCTCAATGCACAGCAGAAGCGGTAAGCGATAGAGTGAATGCCGGTATTGATGCGGTGAGTGCTGGCATGGATGCCGCCGAACAGGCGCTTTCACGGTTGATAAACCACCGCCAGTAGGAGATGTCATGCGCAAGTCTCACTGGTTTGTTGGCGTGGCCGCCATTTTGGTCACGAGTTGGGGCATAGGGAGTTGGAGTATGTGGGAGCAGGTAGACAGCGATTTCATAAGAGAAGATGAACCTTACGGGCCTGGCGATTTTAGAATACGGGGTGGGCAGGTGCTTTCCATGAAACTCACCCAGCCTAAGACAACGACCAAACCCAGAACAGACGAAGAAGTTCTCGCGAATGTCAAACTGGAGTATAGCGAACCTTGGATGTCTAGCCCGGCTGAGCGCGCTAATCGTCGTAGCGTACGCATTCTTAGTGGCTCCATTGAAGAAGGGATTGAACGGCGCTTTGAAGAGCCTGCTCAACAAGCTGACTGGTGGCTATCCAAGGATTGGAATACGCTCTACCTGGCCACAGGATGGATGGATTATCACTTAAACCCACCTCCAGGCGGGCGCTATACGCCTCAAATCACGCAGCTATTCAAATCCACGGATCAAGGCGAGTCGTGGGAAAAAATGCGCTGGCCGGAGGATCAGAATATTTCCGCCCTGCGTTTTATCGACGCCGAGCGCGGCTACCTGATTGGCTGGGGCCCCCATATCTGGCGCACTAACGATGGCGGCGACAATTGGCAGGAAATTCCGGTACCAGAAACATCCCGCGACCCTGACAACGAACGCCAACGCTTTGATTTAGTCGCGCTCGGGGAAGATAACGTCCTGCGCATGGCCTTTCATGATCAAGTCCGCGACGAAAGCGTGATGTATACCCTGCCCTGGGGAGAAGACGCGCCCAGCTTCGAGCTGGCCTTGGGCCATTATCGCGTCATGGATATCGCGGCCACCGATCAGAGCGAAACATATATTCTGGCCAGACGGGGCCGCCCCCATGGCTTTATGCCCAAAGAAAAGCTTCCCGACCACCCGTCTTCCGTCTGGCACTGGAATGGCGAGGAATTAAGCGAGCTGCACGAATTTGATAGCGACCTGGTGGGCTATGCTCTCTACATCACACCGGAAGAAGGACTGCTATTCGACGGCGTCAACCAAGGAAGCCTGCTGGGCAAGGATGTCACCGCCGTTAGCTACGACGGCGGCGGCAGTTGGCAGATAGAAGATGAAGGCCGCAGCGCCGAGGGCGGTTACTACGATACGCGCACGGGCGAACGCTGGCGTGTGGCCGGGTATTCGCTCTACAGGCGCGAGATTCCCTAAATAATGCGACGCGCTGACAGCGGCCACCTGCACGGCCTGAGCGCTCCGGACCTGAACCTGGACATCGCCCTGGAGCCCGACGCCCTACACCGCGAGACTCAGCGCCGCGTCAGCCTCGGCAGTGGCGACCAGACGCAACCGCTGATTCTAGAGCGCGGTTATACGAACCTCGGCCAGTTGGACCATCTCACCCTGCGCGGCGCGCAACACGGCGGCGGCCAGCAGTACCAGTACGACGCCCTGGGCCGGATGAGCTTCCGCGCCCTGCAAGGTGAACAATCCAAAGTGATTGCGTATAGCTACGATGCCGCCGGTCGCCTCACCGGCAGCCAGCACGGCGACCAGGCCCACCGCTACGCGCTAGACGCTGCCGGTAACCGCCTGGACGGCCAGCAGGCCCTCTCCGACAACCGCCTGGGCCAGCTCAACGGCACCCGCTACCGCTACGATGGCGCAGGCAATATGATCGAACGGCAACAGCCCAACGGCGAGCGCCTGACCATGGGCTACGACGGCGCCAACCGCTTGGTAAGCCTTACCAACACGGCCACACCACGGAGGCCGCCTACCGCTACGACGGCCTGGGTCGCCGGATCAGCAAAACCGTCCGCCACACCAACGGCACCACCGCCACCACCCACTACGGCTGGGACGGCGACCGCATCGTGCGCGAAGAAAGCGAGAGCCAGCGCTCAACCATCGTCTACGAGCCGGGCAGCTTTGTGCCCATGCTGCGTATTGATGATACTCAGCAAGGCCAAATGATGAGCGCTTTTGTGACCGATGCGCTGGGTACGCCCATGCAACTGGTGGCGCCCAACGGCGAAATGAAATGGCAGGCGCAGCCCGATGACTGGGCGGCAGTGAAGCATCAGCGCGGCAGCACGGCGCAGCCGATTCGCTTTCAGGGCCAGTGGCACGATGAAGAAAGCGGACTCTATTATAACCGCCATCGGTACTACGACCCGCAGCAAGGGCGATATGTGAGTCAGGATCCGATTGGGTTGCGCGGTGGCACTAACTTATATGGATATGTGACAAATCCGATGGGGGCGGTGGATCCGCTGGGGTTGTTAGCTTGCGGCGGATTCTGTATTGCTGGAGTGGTAGTTGGGGGGACTGCAGTAGTTAACTGGACAAGAAATTATTGGAATGAGCCTGTTTCAGATATTACTGATGTTCAGGATTGGACGGAGTTAACACCGGAAGAGTCAATCTATCACCGCATGGGTGAAGGCAATGATGGAAATCGAAAATTTGTTTCCCCAAATGGCCGTAGTGAAGCAGTTTTTGATTGTAATGACGACCTTGTGACCGATCCGGCTAATGCGGGAACTTATAACTTTTTTGGCCCACGTTTCATGGGCGGAGCTCCTCATGGTGTTACAGATGTGCTTCCATACTATATTTTTGGAACTTCACCGTCAGACATGTTTAACCCACAGCGCTTCACAACCACGTACGATCATTTAACACAGGAAAAATAATCAATGCTAAAATCAAAAAACTTAACGCTCCTGTTGTTGGTGATTTTCACGTGCCTAGGGTGCAGCATGAAAACACATAAAAATTATGAATTCACAGAGCCTGAGATCCACCTAAACACTGGTGTTATACATGCAAAGTTGCGCGGCACAATGGAAAACATTGACAATAAAACTAGTATATACCACACCCCATATGAAATGCTGCTTTGGTTTTCTTCTTCCACCGAACAGGGCAGTAGCTGTTTAGTAAATGTGAATTCGATAGTTTTAAAAAACTTAGAAAATGAAGAAACTTTATTGATCTCAGAAAATTCTGAAACCACATTTAGGGAAAGGTCGGATGGTGTGTATACGGCGAGCTTCAACTACAAGAACTTAAACATAAAACACAATGATCATGAGTTAGCATTCTCATACTCTTTTAGCAAAGATTGCGGACTGGATCAGACATCAACACCCGCCAACATGATTTTTAAAAAGCAGTATAGTGAAAGAAATATTTCTTTTTGGGATATGCTAATGGGGATTTGATTCGGAATTCAAGCAATAATTGCAACATGGATGTAGTCCCCTTCACATTCACAGAAAAAGAGCGCTAGCTGCCTCGTCATTGATCGTGATACAGAGGAAATGAAGAGGCGCTATGCAATAGCGGAGCGAAGGTATAATAGTCGATGGCCATTTTTATTTTGGTAGTAGTGCCACTCATCTAGATGTATTGGAGTAGCCGCATAGTAATGCGTGTATAAGTCTTCAGCACTGTAAATGATTATTAACCAAGATAACGATGACGGCCAGAACTGTTGGCTGGTGCGCTACTCCTATCGCCCGGTGGGGGGATTTGATTGCGGTGCGCCAACGCCACGGCAAGGTGTCCCCCTCTGTCAGCCTAGTTGTCCGGTTGGCGATATCGCCTTAACCTAATCCAGAGGGAGCGGCATGGAGTCCTTGTGCCACGTTATTCTGCAGAGCGTAAAGCAGCCGTTCTGAAAAAGTTATTGCCACCCCACAATCGCAGCGTGGTATCCGTTGCCACTGAAGAAGGCATCTCTGACGCGACGCTGTATAGTTGGTTAAAAAAGTGTCGAGAAAAAGGAGTGCCTGTGCCGGGTTACACACCAAGCGACAACGAATGGTCACCAGATGCCAAGCTCGCCGTGGTCATTGAAACCGCCACCCTGTCAGAAACCGAGCTGGGTGCTTACTGCCGCGAAAAAGGCCTTTATCCCGAGCAAATCCAGCAGTGGAAAGCCGCTTGTCTAGAGGGCGCTGGCCAACAAGAAGGCCAGCAAAGAACGGCACAGAAACAGCGGAAAGAAGACCGTAAGACGATCAAGCAGCTCAAAGCGGAAGTCCGCCGCAAAGACAGAGCCTTAGCGGAAACAACGTCGCTGCTGGTGCTCTCAAAAAAGCTAGACGCCTTGTACGGCGAAGACCTGAACAGCGGCGAGGACGACTGACGCCTCTTGAGGAACGTGCAAGGCTCATTACGTTGTTTGACAAGGCGGTAACGGGAGGCGCTTCCCGTTACAAAGCCGCGGCGATGATAGACGTGAGCGAGCGCACGTTGAAACGCTGGCGTTCTGGGTGTGGCGCTGTGGTTGAGGATCGGCGTCCACGCGCGGTACAAGGCAGTCAGCCGCATCAGCTGACTCACGAGGAGGAACAGGCCATTTTAAACGCCTGCCATCGCCCCGAGTATCAGAGCCTGCCGCCGTCTCAAATCGTGCCCTCATTGGCAGATCAAGGGATCTACTTGGCCTCCGAGTCGTCGTTCTATCGAGTACTGAAAAAGCACCAACAGCAGCAGCACCGAGGGCGAATGAAGCCACGCCGCCAAGTACCTGAGCCGACAAGCTTTACTGCAACCGGGCCAAACCAGGTCTGGTGCTGGGACATCAGCTACTGTTCTTCCGTTGTGCGTGGCCAGCACTGGTATCTCTATCTGATCATGGATATCTACAGTCGTAAAATCATCGCCTGGGAAGTCCATGATGCGGAATCAGGCGAGTTAGCGAAACACTTGTTGGAACGCGCCTTATTGCGAGAAGGATGCTGGCATCAGCCCCCGGTGTTGCACTCGGATAATGGCGCGCCGATGACGTCTTATACGCTTAAAGCAAGGCTAACAGAGCTGGGAATGCTGATGTCTTACAGCCGGCCGAGAGTGAGCAATGACAACCCTTACTCGGAAGCGTTGTTCCGCACGGTCAAATACTGCCCAGCGTGGCCTACAAAGGGCTTTGCATCGCTCAACGCGGTACGTTGACTGGATGCTGGCGTTTGAACAGGCTTACAACGAACAGCACCTGCACAGTGGCATTCGGTATGTGACGCCCGCTGATCGGCACCAAGGCGTTGACCGTGAACGTCTTGAGCACCGCAAAGCGGTGTATGAAAGCGCTAAGCGCCGACATCCACAGCGCTGGTCAGGCAACACCCGAAACTGGGAGATACCTGGCTCGGTATCGCTCAACCCTGGCAAGCTGCACGAAATCGAGCGTAATAAACAGGCTGCCTAGAGGCAGCCATTTGGACAACTGGGTTGAAAATCACCGCACTACGGCTGGGACGGCGACCGCATCGTGCGGGAAGAAAGCGATAGTCAGCGCTCGACCATTGTCTACGAGCCGGGTAGTTTTGTGCCCATGCTGCGCATTGATGATACGCAGCAAGGTCAAGCGCTCAGTGCTTTTGTGACCGATGCGCTAGGTACGCCCATGCAACTGGTGGCGCCCAATGGCGAAACGAAATGGCAGGCGCAGCCTGATGATTGGGCCACAGTGAAACATCAGCGCGGTAACACAGTGCAGCCGATTCGCTTCCAAGGGCAGTGGCAAGATGAGAAAAGTGGACTCTATTACAACCGTCACCGGTACTATGATCCGCAGCAGGGGCGATATGTGAGTCAGGATCCAATTGGGTTGCGGGGTGGCACCAACTTATATGGGTATGTAGCGAATCCGTTGGGGATGGTGGATCCGCTGGGTCTGGATGGAGCGCATCCTTGGAATCATGCTGCCAATCGTGACTATAGTGTCTTAAAGAATTCCAGCGATGCGGTAGCACATTATTACCACGGTAACGGCAGTCCCGCAGAACTTTGTCAGTCAGTTAAGGATAAAATAATTAACCATCCCAGCGTTCAAGCTCAAATCGATAGAAATATGCGTGGAGAAGGTAGAGAACCACACAGAATTGATATGGATCTCATATGGGAGGGATGGGATACCTTTCATATAGGTAGAGTGAAGGCTGAATATACTGAGGTTTGCACTGAAGACAGCTGTACAACAACCATTACAGCTCCGATTATGAATCGGGAGGGAGACCCTGAAGGTTTTGAAGGTCCTATAGATATGGGTGTTGAACTAGGAGGTACACCATATCAATATAAAACCTTCGACTGGTCAGTCATCTATCCAAAACCATAATAGATGGTGCTAAAAATATGCGTTCTTCATATGTTTTTTTTATTTGTAGTTTCTTTGTTGTAGCCTTGGTTGTTCTGTACATGAATTCTTCAACTGCCTTTTACTGTGGTATAAGAGAAAAAAAACCCGAGCTAGCGCTCGGACTTTCACCATCTTGGTTTGATGATCGATTTCAGTTAATGGTAGATTACACAGAAATTATATCTAGTACGAATAAAGAAAAACCAGCATTTGATAAGTGGGTTAAAGGAGCAAGCAAATTTAAAACTATTGTTGGGTATAATGCAGTGTCGACAGGATCTAAGATTTATTTTAAGGCAATTGACTGGGAGGGTAATGAAAAGCTTTTTTCACTTCAAAGGTATTCTTCGATAAGTAGTGAAGAGTATGTTTATAAAGTTTTATATGAAGAAGACTTTGAACAAGAAGAAAGATGGGTCAGTGTAAATCATTGGCAGTGTGTTCGAGGAAAATATTTAGGGTATAGCCTTCTTTTTTTATTTTTATTATCATTAATAAATATTTACTTAATAGTAAAAATAATTTTTAGGGCATTAAAAAGTATTTTTAAAGGATAATTGAATAGATGCTCCGTAAGATCTGAATTACTTGTTAAATTAGAGTGAGTTCAAAGAGCCAGACACCTAATTCAAAGGCTGAGCTAGCCTCTACGGCGGCCGAGGCTAGCAGCGGCACCACCGCACCCTCACCGCCAACGGTGCCCCTCAAGCGAGCCAGTTCGGCGAGCTGCCCGCGCTCAACTGGCACACCTACGGCAGCGGTCATCTGCACGGCCTGAGCGCCCCAGGGCTGAACCTGGAGATCGACCTGGAGCCGGATGGGTAATCCCCCCGGAAAATAATCGCGCAGTTAGAAACGCCAAGCCAGCTCAATCAACTCAGCGCATTAGTGAATTTTTAGGCTCAATTAAAATCTCTTTACCTACCCTACTGCTCACTTTTCTCGGGCGGCGTCCAGATAGGTACATCAGCGCGCTCGGGTTCTTGCCAGTCTTGCTGCATCGCGCTGTTGAGTGATTCCTCCAGTTTCATAAACAGCTCACCGTAACGTGGGCTAAAGCTGATGCCGCCTTCAATCTCTTGCCAGGCGTTAAACAGCTCGTCCTCGTGAGCCTGCTCATTTTGCACAAACGACCAGGTCATTTGTTTCGCCCGCATGGGATGCACGCCCATGGCCGTCAACGCGTGGCCACCCAGTTCCAGCGCGGAGTGGTAGGTTTCACTGACCACATCATCGGCGCCAGCTTTACGCAGCTGATACCCGTGCCCGCGGTCAAAGGCCCGCGCCAGCACCCACACGTTAGGGTAATAGTGCTTAACATGCTGGATCATGTGCACCGCGCGATCACGGTCGTCAATGGCCACCACCAACATTCGGGCGCTTTCGATGCCCGCTCGTTCCAGAAGGTCCGAGCGGCTGGCATCACCAAAGTAGCTTTTGATATTGATCCGCCGTGAGTTTTCAATCTGCTCAAGCTCAAGATCCAGCACGACCATGGGAATATTATTAGCTCGCAGCAAACGGCAGATGATCTGCCCAAAACGCCCTACCCCAGCAACGATTACCGGCGCCTGTTCTTCGATATCATCAGCGTCGCGCGCCTCCCCTTTCGCACTCAGGTAACGGGGTAGAACAAGTCGGTCATAAGCGATAAAGAGAAGCGGTGTTAAAAACATTGAAAGCGCCACCACCAGCGACAGAATCTGCGCGGTATCCGGCGCAATAACACTGTTCTGTACGCTGTAGGTCAGCAACACAAACCCAAATTCACCGGCCTGGGCAAGGCTGAGCGCAAACAGCCAGAAGTTACTTCCACGGATCTTGAACAGCCAGGCTAGCGCCAGCAAAACGATGGCTTTAACCGCGATGACCGCCAACCCCAATGCAACGACGGTGGCCCACTCGGCCGCCAATACTTCAAAATTGATCCCGGCGCCCACCGTGATAAAGAAAAGCCCTAACAAAAGCCCTTTAAATGGCTCTATATTAGCCTCGAGTTCGTGCTTGAATTCACTGTTGGCAAGCACCACGCCCGCTAAAAATGCGCCTAACGCGGGTGATAAATTAACCAGGCTCATCAGTGCGGCAATACCAATTACCACCATCAGCGCGGTGGCGGTGAATACTTCGCGAAGCCCTGCCCCTACCACGTAGCGAAACAGCGGCGGGCCCAGGTAATAACCGCCCGCGATAACCGCGACAATGGCCCCGATGACGACCAGGGCATGGGCCCATCCAGGAAGATGCGTTACCAGATTAAAACTGCCGTGGTCATCTCCACCGCCACCGGTTCCCATCAACTCCGGCAGCGCCAGTAGCGGAATCAACGCGAGCATAGGGATTACGGCAATATCCTGAAATAGCAGCACCGAAAAAGCGCTACGCCCGCCCTCGGTTTTAGCCAGGCCTTTTTCATTTAACGATTGCAGTACGATAGCGGTGGAGGAAAGCGCAAAAATTAACCCAACCGTTAAGGCGGTTTGCCATACCAGGCCCAGCCACCAGGCAGTGGCCGTACCCGCAATGGCGGTTATCACGACTTGCAACCCGCCAAGCCCCACCAAACGGACCCGCATTGCCCAGAGGCTTTTGGGGTCTAGCTCCATACCGACCAGAAAAAGCATCATCACCACGCCAAATTCGGCAAAGTGCTGAATAGTGGTGGTCTCTTGCCCTACCAGTCCAAAGACCGGCCCAATGGCAACCCCGGCCACGAGATATCCCAGCACCGACCCCAAGCCAAACCGTTTGGCAAGCGGCACTGCGATTACTGCCGCCAGAAGGTAGATAAATGCCTGGATAAAATAAGCCGTCATGCCGTACCCCTTAATCAAGATGACGGTATAGTAATCTATTACCGTCTGCGAACAAGCACCTTCCTCAAGACCCATTAGCGCTGAGCATTTAACGCCTATCCGTCTGCTTTCTCATCAATCCTATCGCTAACCTCAATGCCAGCCCTATTTCTTCCAGGCCTATTTCTTCCAGGCCTATTTCCAAGTCTGGGAATTACTTGACTTCTTCGCCAATCAATATATGGTACTAGTACGCTAGTACAGCCTTTCTATTATCGGTGCGCTCATGTCTTCAAAGAATTCGTCTTCATATGATTCCTACCACACCGAATTGATTACCTATCTATTGGCGATTGATAGCCCTGACGCCATGCATGAAGCGCTAAGCAATCTGCTAACGCCAGCGGAATATCTGGAAATCAGCAAACGGCTGCAAATTTTCAATCTGCTTCGAGAGGGAGTTCCCCACCGCAAGATTGCGGAAATGTTAGGGGTTGGCATTGCGACCGTTTCGCGTGGTTCACGCGCGCTAGGCACTTCTCACTCATTAATGGACCGCTGAACCATGACCATCCAAGCTACGCCTCAACAACACAGCCCACGTCCGTTTACGCTGCCGCGTAAACCTCACTACGTCACGCTCGCGGCAGACTGTGATTTTTTTGCCTTATTCAAAAAAATAGAGAAGCAGTTTGCCACCTGCTACATGCTGGAATCACTGGGCGAAGATAGCCATATGGCGCGCCATTCGATTATTGGCTTTGACCCTGAGTACACTATTTACGCGAATGGCCAGACGCTGAGTATTGAAGACCGCGACGGCCATACCGAGCACTATTCAAGCGACAACCCTTATGCCCTGCTGCGTAGCCTGATACCGCAAAATATTATTTCGCGAAAATATGCCGGCGGACTAAGCGGCTATTTAGGCTACGATGCGATGCAGTACTTCGAGCCTACGCTTTCATTAAAAGCCAATGATGACTTCGATACGTTTCGGTTTGGGCTCTATAAAGACGGGCTTATTCTCGACAAGATGACCGGCGAGGTAACCTACTTCTATTACGACCATAGCCGCTTTGATTTTCTGCAAACACTTATCGACGCCGAGGATATCGAAAGCGACGATCTGAAAATTACCGCGCTGGGCGACACCATGAGCCAGGCAGAACACGCCGCGGCGGTCGCCAAGGTCAAGCAGGATATTATCGACGGCAAGGTGTTTCAGTGTGAAGTCGGCTTTAAAAAGCGCTTCCGGTTAGAGGGCGATACGGTCGCCCTTTACGATCAGCTGCGAACAATCAACCCTTCGCCCCAGATGTACTATATGAAGTTTGGTGAACAGAAGCTGATTGGGGCAAGCCCTGAGCTGCTGTTTCGTCTACGCCAGGGTGAAATGGAAACTTTTCCCTTGGCAGGTACGACGACGCGGGGACAAACGGCACAGGAAGATACCCAACTGGCGCGGGCGCTGCTTAACGATCCCAAGGAGATTGCCGAGCACAATATGATCGTTGATCTGCACCGTAATGATATTGGCCGGGTTGCCCAGTTTGGTACCGTTAAAGTGCGCAGCCTGATGGATATCAAGCGCTTTAGCCACGTTCAGCATATTTCCAGCGAAATTGTCGGCATTATTGCAGAGGGCGAAGACATGTTTAGCGCCCTGGCCAGCAACTTCCCGGCCGGCACGTTGACCGGCGCGCCCAAGATTGAAGCCATGAAAATCATCGATGACCTGGAAACCGATGGCCGCGGACCGTATGGCGGCGCGGTGGGCCAGTTTTCGTTTAACGGCGACTGCACTTTTGCCATTCCTATTCGTACCGTGTTTGTAAATGGCGAAAACGCTTATGTGCAGACCTGTGGTGGCAACGTGTTTGATAGTAACGCAGACGACGAGTATGAAGAGATTCGACGTAAATTCGCGGGTACACGTAAAGCCCTAGCGCCCTTTATGGATTCGGAGAGCCCGGCATGAAAGTGTTGATCATCGATAACTACGATTCGTTTACCTACAACCTTTATCAGTTCATTGGTGAGATTCTCACTACGGAAAAAAACCGCGGCTCGCTTGACGATTTTGACATTATCGTTGAGCGCAATGACCAGATTGAGTTTGCCGATATTGTCGCGATGGCGCCTGACCGTATTATTATTTCACCCGGGCCCGGCTCGCCCGATGACCCGCGCTACTTTGGCGTATGTGCCGATGTAATCAAGGAGTTGGGTATAACCACGCCCCTGCTGGGGGTTTGTTTAGGCATGCAAGGCATCGTGCATGTGTTTGGCGGCAAGGTGGTAAAAGCGCCATTACCCATGCATGGCAAGATCAGCCCGGTCACCCATGATCAGCAGTCGGTATTTAAAGGCGTACCCGACCAGCTAGAGGTAATGCGCTACCACTCGCTGATTGCCGATGCAGACTCGCTACCTGAATGTCTGGAAGTGACCGCTACGGTGGGTAGCTTGCAGGCTGCTGACTTTGAACAGCGCAGTCGCTGGAACACTGTCGGCGAGTTCGAGCTAATGGGGGTCAAGCACCGCGATTATCCGATTCACGGCATTCAGTTTCATCCAGAATCGTTTGCGACTGAAGGTGGCAAAGAGCTGATTGCCAATTTTTTGCTGGCATAGCCGATTGATTGACGCTGCCAAAGCATAAAAAAGCTGGGGTTGCGATCTGCAACGCCCAGCTTTTAGTGTTGAAGGATGAAGACTTAAGCGTAACGCCTTCGTTAACGTCCTTTGCCCTCATCACCTAAGGTAAATGAGGGCGGGTCACTGGCGGGGAACGTATCGTCGACCGTATCGTCCACGTCGCCTTCGGTCCAATCGCCCTTGACGCTATCAGCCGAGTAAACCGTATAATCTTCGGCAAGCGTCAATTGACCATAATTTTCGCTCAGGTCATTTCGTTCTACCCAGATCCGATTACCGTCTGATTTGAGTACCTCAAGTTTTGTCTCAGCACTGGCATCCGACACGGTGCCTAGTACGCTCCCATCCTGGGTATATATTATGGCATCTTGCAGCTCAGGCTTTGCCATCACAAGGTCCTCCATTGATATCCGAGTATCAATACCTTAGTTGGCCTTTTCATACTTGGGCAAGGTACGGGCGTCAACTTTGCTTTATAGCAATATTGAGATTTCTAAGCCTCATTTGCTTATTGAGGATAACTGTAACCAAAGCCCGTGCAAGCGCCTAAAAAGCCTAACGTTTTGTTTTGGGACGCGGTGCTTTTCCACGTGCAGCGGGTTTTCCAGCACTGGGGCGAGCTTTACTCGTGGGCTTGGCACTGCGCTTGCCGGCCGCTGCCGGTTTCCCCCCCGAGGCGGCTTTTGCCTTGGGATGTGTCTTGCCAGCCGCACCGGGCTTACCCTTAACGCTTGAGCGCGTTTTACCCGAAGCTGATTTTCCAGAGGCAGCTTTACCATTAGCCGGTTTACCAGAGGCCGCTTTACCAGCGCTGTGGGATTTTACCCCCGGCTTGCCCTGACGCGCATTTTGGCCATTTTGCGTTCGGGGCTTGGCTTTCGGCTTAGCCTGTTTGGGCGCTGCCGGGGTAGCTTCAGAGCCTTCGGTAAGCGTGATAATCGTATCGATCTCTTTGGGCGTTAAATCGCGCCAGTCCCCTAGTGCTAACCCTTTAAGCGATACGTTCATGATCCGAGTGCGAATTAGCTGAGTAACCTCGTAGCCAAAATATTCACACATACGGCGAATCTGGCGGTTCAGTCCTTGCACCAGCGTAATCGTAAATGCAAACGTGGAAACTTTCTCTACGCTGCACCTTTTGGTCACCTGCCCCAGAATCGGCACGCCTTTTTGCATGCCTTCAACAAATTCATCCGTGATCGGCTTATTAACCGTCACTTGATACTCTTTTTCGTGATTGTTGTTGGCGCGCAGGATCTTGTTAACCAGATCACCGTTATTGGTCAGAAAAATCAGACCCTGGGAGTCTTTATCCAGCCGACCGATGGGAAAAATACGCGCGCCATGCTTTACAAACTCAACAATATTGTCTTTTTCACTCGACTCCGTGGTGCTCACAATGCCCACGGGCTTATTGAGCGCAATCAGAATCAGATCTTCCTCTTCCTGAGGCTCGATCTCCTGACCATTCACTTTTACCCGGTCGCCCGCCACCACCTGATCACCCGTGGTGGCCCGTCGGCCGTTAATCCAGACGTTACCCTGCTCCACAAACCGGTCCGCCTCTCGGCGCGAGCAAAGGCCGCTTTCACTGATGTACTTATTGATTCGGGTCGATTTTCGTAATGACATAACACGCCGTAAGGCTAAAAGGAGTTAAAAGCACCGCTAAAAAGAGGAGCCTGGCTGTTTTAAAAAGGCGATCTCTTCATCGGTTGATGCCCTTCCCAAAACCGCATTGCGGTGTGGGTAGCGGCCAAAGCGATCAATAATCGCCTTATGGCGAATTTCAAAATCCAGGTTGTTTTCAAGCCCTGGCTGGTCAAACAGGCTAAGCGCCAGCGCGTGAATTGCCTTGGACTCGCTGTGCATATACGGCATATATAAAAAGCTGCGCTCTGCGGGGCTTAGCTCATCATCCGCACCTGCCGCCACGGCTTCCTGTGCCAGGGCTAAGGCCAACGCATCATACCCAAAGGCGCGGGCGTTATCGCGGTACATATTGCGAGAAAATTGGTCAAGCACAATAATTTCGGCCAAACGGCCGTGGGGGGTCTCGCGCCATGAGTAGCATTCACACTTGGCAACTCGGGCGTGCAGCTCTGCAAACCGGGTAACAATTACCCTATCCATCTCGAGATCTTTTTTAAACCATTGCGCTGGCGTTAGTTCGTTAAACCAGAACTGTAGCACCGCTTGGGCATCTGGATTCATGGACGACTCCTGAAGTGTTAATTTATGCCGCCAGCGCCAGCGGCGCTGGCGGCATAAGCACAACTAGCCTGGGCACCTAACCGGTATTGCGTAAGCCCGCGGCAATACCCGCCATCGTTACCATTAGCGCGCGCGAAAGATCCGCGCTAATGGCGCCATCGGCATCGCGGTTACGCTGTAAAAGCTCGGCCTGTAATCCGTGCAGCGGGTCAATATAGGGGTTACGCACATCAATCGCCTGGCGAATCAGCGGCGTATTCTCAAGCAGCTTTTCCTGCTGGAGAATATTCAACAGCACTTCTTCCAGGCGGGCAAAACGTTCGCGCAATTCCTTACCCAGTAATTTAAGCGACGGCTCATCAACCAGGCGGTGTTCATAGTACGCGGCAATAGCAGTGTCGGCCTTGGCGAGCAGCATCTCCAGCATGTCCAGGTAGGTGCCAAAAAACGGCCAGTTCGTACGCATCTCCTGAAGAACTTCCAGCCCGCCCGGCTCCTCCAGGCGGCGGGCGAAGGCCTCGCCACTTCCCAACCACGCGGGCAGCATCAAGCGGATCTGTGTCCAGGCAAATATCCAGGGAATCGCGCGTAGCGTTTCAACACCGCCATCCTGGCGTCGCTTGGCGGGACGCGAGCCGAGCGGCAAACGCCCCAGCGCGCCTTCCGGCGTCACCGCGCGGAAATACGGCACAAAATCCGGGTTTTCACGCACGACACCCACGTACCCTGCATGCGCGATGTGGGCGAGTTTGTCCATCTCTTCGCGCCAATGGGGCTCTGGCGCGGGAGGCGGCAGCAAGGTGGCCTCAAGCACAGCACAGGCATAAATTTCCATTGAGCGAAGGGCAATGTCCGGCTGGCCGAACTTGAAACGAATCATCTCGCCCTGCTCAGTGACCCGCAGGCTGCCATTTACCGAACCCGGGGGTTGCGACAAGATAGCGGCGTGTGCCGGACCGCCCCCACGGCCCACGGTACCACCACGCCCGTGGAACAGGGTCAAATCAACGCCATGCCGCTCACAAACATTCACCAGCGCTTCCTGGGCGCGGTACTGAGCCCAGGCAGCGGCTAACTGCCCGGCATCTTTGGCGGAGTCGGAGTAGCCAATCATGACTTCCTGACGATCCCCGATCAGTGCCCGATAACCGGGTAGCGTCAGTAGCTGCTCAATCACATCGCCCGCATGGTCCAGATCGTTGAGCGTCTCAAATAGCGGTGCAATGGGCAGCGTGACCTCACCACCAGCTTCTTTCATTAACAGTGCCACGGTGAGTACGTCCGACGGCTCGGCGGCCATGGAGATAATGTAAGTGCCGAGCGCTTCAGTATGTTCCTGAGCGATCACCTTAAAGGTATCCAGCACCTCACGGGACTCAGCGGAGCACTCCCAGCGGCGCGGAATAAGCGGGCGCCGCGAGGCAAGCTCTTCGAGCAGAAAGGCCTGGCGCTGGGCTTCGTCCCACTCTTCATAGTGGCCCAGCCCCAAGGTGCTGGTGAGCTCTTCAATGACCTGAGCGTGGCGGCTGGCTTCCTGACGCAGGTCCAGCTTGGTAAGCGTAACGCCAAACACGGCGACACGGCGCAGAGTATCCAGCAGTGAACCGTTGGCGACGGTATCCAGCCCCACATCGCAAAGCGAGCGATAGCAGGCAAGCAATGGCGCGTATATCTGATCGCGGGTTTCAACAATCGGACCGCCATCATAATTACGACCATCCAGCTTCGCCTTGGCCCAGTCTCGGGTGGCTTCCATTTTAAGCAGCAGGCGTTTAAGCAGTTCGCGATACGGCTCGGCCACATCGCCAACTTCGGCTTTCAAAGCGCTGTTGGCCTTCCACATGGAGAGCTCGGTTTTTAGCTGCTCTAAATCGCGCAGGTAAAGGTCTGCGGCCATCCAGCGCCCTAACAGAAGGACCTCGCGAGTAACGCGCGCGGTCACATTGGGGTTACCGTCACGGTCCCCACCCATCCACGATGCATAGCGAATAGGCGCGGCATCCAGAGGCAGGCGCTCGCCAGCATTCTCCAGAAGCAGGTTATCCAAGTCGCGATGAAAATCCGGTACGGCCTGCCACAGCGAATTCTCGATGACTGCAAAACCCCATTTGGCCTCATCAACCGGGGTCGGTCGTTCATGACGAATTTCATCGGTATGCCATGCCTGACTAATAAGCTCTTCAAGCCGCCCCTGGGCGCGAGCACCGCGCTCGGGGTAGTCTTCAGAGCCTTCAATCGCGGTCAGACACTCATCGATAGCATCGTATTTTTGAATCAGCGTGCGGCGGATAACCTCGGTGGGATGCGCGGTAAGCACCAGCTCGACCCGCATGTTGGCGAGAGTTTCCACCAGCTTGCGCGGTGAGTTACCTGCCTGTTGGGCACGCGCCAGCAACTCGTCCAACGCTGGCTGTGAGCCAGGTTTGTAATCCTCTACGCGCCGAAAACGCGCCCGATAGTGCTGCTCGGCAATGTTGGCAAAGTTTAAAAACTGGTTAAAAGCGCGCGTTACCGGCAGCAGGTCACGCTCGGGTAATTTGCGTAAATATTCGATAAGTTCGCGCTGCTGAAGGGAGTCCCCTTGGCGGCCACGCTTGGCATGTGCCCGGATTGTTTCTATTTTATCGACAAAAGCTTGGCCCAGATCATCGGCGATTGTACGCCCCAGGCTATCGCCCAGAATACGGACGTTATCGCGCAGCGATTCGTGTAGGTCATGACTCATTGGCAAGGCCTCCTAGCGGGGTCGCGTCGTTATCAGGTTAACGTTAAAAATTTATTCTTGATCTTTAGCCGCCTGCCAGTGGGCTTCCATCTCATCTAGAGAAGCCTCGGTTAGCGGACGTTGGCTCGCATGTAACGTGCGCTCCACATAGCGAAAACGGCGCTCGAACTTGGCATTGGTACCACGTAAACACTGCTCAGGGTCAGCGCCGAGCGTTCGGGCTAAATTTGTCACCGCAAACAGCAGATCCCCCACTTCCGTTTGGGCGTGGCGGGTATCACCTTCCGCCAGGGCTTGTTCCACTTCCTCAAGCTCCTCACGGATTTTATCGATAACGCCGCGCGCATCGGGCCAGTCAAACCCCACCCGCGCCGCACGTTTGGAGAGCTTGGCGGCGCGGCTTAATGCAGGCAGCGTATGGGGCACATCATCCAATACAGAAGGCGCATCAGCGGCGG
The DNA here is from genome assembly GCF_052376775.1 of Halomonas sp. AOP43-A1-21. Lineage (NCBI taxonomy): Bacteria > Pseudomonadati > Pseudomonadota > Gammaproteobacteria > Oceanospirillales > Halomonadaceae > Halomonas > Halomonas sp. AOP43-A1-21. The sequence goes on from NZ_JBQSWC010000001.1 coordinate 54,881, forward strand.
TGCGCTCGGCGCGCTCTTCTGCCTTAAGCGATTCCCAGCGGCGGTTAACCTGTTGGGTTTGTAGTTCTTCAGCGCTCACACCCGGTGGGCGTCGCGAGGCAAGCGTGCCCTCAGGAAACACGTGCGGATGACGGCGCAGCATTTTAGCCGTCAGCGTATGCACGATATCGTGAAAATCAAACCGCTGCTCTTCCGCGCCAAACTGGGCGTAATACACCACTTGAAAGAGTAGATCGCCAAGCTCGCCCGGCAGCTCATCGAACGCGCGCCGCTCAATGGCATCGGCAACCTCGTAGGTCTCTTCCAGGGTATGCGGCACAATACTGTCCCAGCCCTGCTGAATATCCCACGGGCAGCCCTGTTCAGGGTCACGCAGCACCTGCATCAACGTCAGCAGGTCATCCAGGTTATAGCGCATCAGCGCCCTCCATGCTGATCGTCTTTATTAGGGTCTGCGTTTCGAAGACGACGTACTTCGGTCACATTGGGCAGCTGCTGGATACGCGAAAAGAGTCGACCCAGTGACTCAAGACCATCTACCTCTAGTGTAATCCGCAGGCGCGCGATGCCTTCGTTGGTGTCGGTCAGTGTATTGACCGCCAGCACATTGACCTTCTCATTGCCCAGCAGACCCGTTACATCCCGCAGTAGACCGGAGCGGTCCCAGGCCTGAATTTCGATGGTGACCGGGTAGCGGGTATGCGCGCGTTCGCCCCACTCCACTTCTATAATCCGCTGCGGTTCTTCCATGCGGAGCTGCAAAATATTGCTGCAATCCTGGCGGTGAACCGTCACTCCCCGCCCCTGGGTAATAAAGCCGACAATCGACTCGCCCGGAACCGGTCGGCAGCAGTTGGCCATGCTGGTTTTTAAATTGCCTACGCCGAGTACCGTGATGTCGCTTTTGGGCGTTTTACTGGGTAGCCGACGGGGCTTGGCAAGCAGGCGCTCCAGCTGTTCCTGATCGTCGGTTTCGCCAAACAGCTGCTGCGCTTGATGCAGCACTTGTCCGATCCGTAAATCTCCCGCACCAATCGCTGCGTACATATCATCAGCGTTTTGATAATTGACCGCATCAGCAAGCTTGGGTAGATCCAGCCCATCGACGTCCAGACGGCGCATTTCTCGCTCAAAGATTGCGCGGCCCTCGTCCAGGTTTTGATCGCGCGCCTGATGCTTGAACCATGCCTGAATTTTGGCGCGCGCCCGGGAAGTGCGCACATAGCCCAGACTGGGGTTTAACCAGTCCCGGCTCGGACCGCCTTTGGTGGCGGTAAGAATTTCCACCTGCTGGCCCGACTTGAGCTTGTAAGTCAGCGGTACAATGCGGCCATTGACCTTGGCGCCCCGGCAGCGGTGGCCGATTTCGGTATGAACGCGGTAGGCAAAATCGATAGGCGTGGCAATCCGCGGCAAGTCGATAACGTGCCCGTCGGGGGTAAATACGTAGTTGCGATCCGGCGCGACATCGCTTGAAAGCCCTTCGCGTAGATCACCAAAGCCGCCCACTTCATCCTGCCATTCCAGAACCTGACGCAGCCAGGCGATTTTTTCTTCATAGCTGCGACTTTTGGCGTTGGTATCGTGGCCCTTGTAACGCCAGTGGGCACATACCCCAAGCTCGGCGTCATCGTGCATGGCAAAGGTGCGGATCTGGATTTCGAGCACTTTGTTTTCAGGCCCGACCACCGCGGTGTGCAGCGACTGATAGCCATTTTTCTTGGGGTTGGCAATGTAGTCGTCAAACTCGTCGGGTACGTGGTGCCAGCGCGAGTGGACAATGCCCAACACGGTGTAGCAGTCGGTCACTTCGGGAACCAGGATACGCACTGCACGGACGTCGTGAACTTCAGAGAAGTCGATCCCCTTGCGCTTCATTTTGCGCCAGATCGAATAGATATGCTTGGCCCGGCCGCTCACGTCATGATGGGTAATGTGCTGCGCTTCCATCAGACCTTTGAGGGTTTCCACCACGTCATGTATGTAGCGCTCGCGATCAAGACGCTTCTCGGCGAGCAGCTTGGCGATTGCTTTATACTCATCTTCATGCAGATAGCGAAACGAAAGGTCTTCAAGCTCCCACTTGATCTGTCCGATGCCCAATCGGTGAGCGAGCGGCGCGTAAATATCAGCCACTTCCCGCGCCACCTGCAGGCATTTTTCAAGCGGGGCGTCCTTGACCTGACGTAGCGCACAGGTGCGCTCGGCAATCTTGATCAGCGCAACGCGAACGTCCCCCACCATGTTGACCAGCATTTTGCGCAGATTTTCCTGCTGATTATGCTGGCTCATACCGTGATTGGGGGCGAGCGGATAGCTGATGGCCGCCATTTGCAGCACACCATCGATCAAGGTGGCGACTTCACTGCCAAACCGCTTGGTAACGGCGTCCAGGCTGAGCAGTTCTTCGCGCACGGCGCGATAGAGTACGGCGGCTTCCAAGGTTGCCTGGTCGAGTTTCAGGTCGGCCAGGATATCGGCCATTTCAAGCCCCATACGGAAGCTTGAACCGGGAGATAGCCATACGCGATGGTTATTAGGCGCCTCACGATCCAGCTTTTCAGCCAGCTCACTGGCCTCTATAAGGCGTTCGGGTTCACGTAAGCGCACATCTTCTTGTAGGCGCGTTAACCATTGTTGTATGTCCACCTTGCCGCTAGCCATCAGCGGTTGGTCTTCACGCACTTTCACCATGACTATGATTCATCCCTTCAGGGTGTTAGCCAACACTGGCCAACACCGTGGCTTGATGCGATGGGCAGGCTAGCCCTCGTACTCGAACAGCATCAGCGTTTCCATATGCGCAGTGTGCAGGAACATATCCGCCACTGCCACTTGCTTGATTCGGTATCCTGCATGCAACAGATGCGCCGCATCACGGGCAAGCGTTGCCGGGTCGCAAGAAACATAGGCCACACGGGAGACCGGGTAACGGCCAAGCGCCTGACAAATACTTTCGGCACCGTTACGGGGCGGGTCCAGCACCAGTGCATCAAGGTTGCCCTGGGCCTTTAATAGCCCATTAATCGCCGCGTCATCGCTTAGATCAGCCTGTTGGGCACTAACGTCTAGCTGATTACGAGCTGCGTTCGTCTTGATCCGTGCCACCATGCTGGGGCTACCCTCGACCGCATGAACCTGGGCGCCGCCCATTGCCAGCGGCAGGCTGAAATTGCCCATTCCGGCAAATAGATCCACGATGCGCTGGTCGGGCGAAGGCGCTAACCACGCTACCACTTCAGCTACCATCAATTGGTTGACTTCAGCGTTTACCTGCAAAAAATCGCCGGGTAAAAATGTCAGCGGTAGCGGCGGCTGGCCCTGTATACGCAAGGTTTCTTCAAGCACGGGTTCTGCGCTGTACCAATGCAGTTCAGCTGACTCGCGCCCCACCCAGGCGCCAAGCGCGATGCCCTGCTGCTCGGCAAACTGCTGCCAACGCTCGGTATCACCCGCATGCTGTTTAAGCTGACGCACCAACAGTACGCATTCAGAGGCGGTTGCCAATAGCTCAATATGACCTACCTGACGGGGTGCCTCAAGCGTGGTCAAGAACGTCCGTAAAGGAGGCAATAGCGCTTGTAGCGGTTCGACCAGCACGTAACACTGGTTGATATCGATAAGCCGGTGGCTATGGGCAGCCCGAAAGCCAAGCAGTACGTTATTTTGCCCATCGACCTTAACGCCCAGCCGTGCCCGGCGCCGATAGTGTTCCGTGCTGCCGTGTAGTAAACGGGGAGTATCTAATGTAATCCCTTGGCGGGCAAAGAGCTCACGCAACACGTCCTGCTTATGTACGCGCTGAGTCTCGATATCCATATGCTGCAGCTGACAGCCGCCGCACTGGCCAAAATAGCCACACGGCGGTTCAACACGCTGCGCTGAACGGCTCAGCAATGCTTTTACATGCGCTTCATCAAAGCGCTTACGGTTAACGTGCACGGCCACTTCGACCCGCTCGCCAGGCAGCGTGCGGTCAACAAACACCGCCTTGCCGGCGGCGTTGTGGGCAACGCCCCGGCCATCATGGGCCAAGCGTTCAATGACTAATGAGTCGCTCTCAGAAGAGACCGGCGTTTTTGGCGCGGACGTTCGCGTAAGCCCTGATTTTCCTGACGCAGCACGCGATGGACGCCGCTTACCCAGCATGGCCATTTATAACTCCGGGGCGTACAAGCCCGTTGAGAGGTAGCGGTCACCCCGATCACAGACAATAAAGACAATGACCGCATTTTCGGTTTGCTCGGCAATTCGCAAAGCCCCTGCCAGGCTGCCGCCGGAGGATACCCCAGCAAAAATACCCTCTTCACGCGCTAGGCGCCGCATATGTTCTTCGGCCTCTTGCTGGCCAATATCCAGAGTGGTATCCACCCGTGGCGCTTCAAAGATGCTCGGAAGATAGGCTTCGGGCCAGCGACGAATACCCGGGATGCTCGCGCCATCGGCAGGCTGCAGGCCGACAATCTGAATAGCTGAATTTTGCTCTTTCAGATACCGCGAGACGCCCATAATGGTGCCTGTAGTGCCCATGGAGCTGACGAAATGGGTGATCTCACCCTGGGTCTGCTGCCATAATTCCGGCCCCGTGGTACGGTAGTGCGCCAGCGGGTTATCCGGGTTGGCAAACTGATTCAGCGGCTTGCCCTCGCCTTTGGCAATCATGCTGTCAGCAATATCCCTAGCTTCTTCCATGCCGCCGGCTTTGCTGGCAGAAATTAGCGTGGCGCCATAGGCGGCCATCGCCTGTTTGCGCTCTTCCGAAGAGTTTTCAGGCATGATCAGGACCATTTTGTAGCCCTTGATGGCCGCCGCCATGGCAAGCGCAATGCCCGTATTGCCCGAAGTAGCCTCGATGAGCGTGTCGCCGGGAGTGATATCACCCCGCGCTTCTGCTTCATTGAGCATGGATAACGCGGGCCGGTCTTTAACAGAACCAGCTGGATTATGGCCTTCAAGCTTGGCGAGCAGCGTATTGTTGCGTCCTGCGGTAATTCTTTTTAGGCGCACCAGCGGCGTATTGCCTACTACATCCTCTAGCGTGGGATAATTCATCTTACGTTCCTTATCATAACCGTTATGCTGCATTATATCGGTGCTGCCTTACGCTTGACAGGCAACCTTATTGAATTGCGGGCTTCTTTCATGTCATTGAACACGCGTTTGTTATTTGCACTACTCGGTTTTCCGCTATTGGTGTATGCCATGATGTCTGTTTTGTTGATGGTACAAAGCGAGACAGCACAGCGCGATGCTTTTAAAGAACGCCTTCAAGATGTTGGCGAGTTACTAGCCCCCAGCCTTCAAACTGCGATGTCAGAGGCTGATTCTGAGCGTCTGGAAAGACTGGCTCGCCAATTATTGGATCATCACGGGCTCAGCGCGGTGAGCCTTTTTGATGAGCAGGGCAACCGTTTGTTGGCACTTGGGCGCTCAACCAAGCTCTCCCCACGCTTAATGCCCCCCCTCTCAACCCAGGTGGAAGAGGAAGATACTATCTGGCGACTGCTGGTGCCCCTGGGTAATGCTCAGTTCGACATACGCCGCACCGGAACAGGCTGGCTTGAAGCAGAAGTGAATACCCATCCACTGACACTTGAACGCTATAAGCTTCTAGCCAGTTTAAGCCTGGGGGGTATGCTGCTGGGATTGCTGCTGTTTCTCGGCGCCTTCGCCCTCAGTCGGTATATTTCCCGCCCTATCGAAGAAGCCAACCAAGCGCTCTATCGCTTGTCGCGGGGTGACTACCGGCAGTATTTAACCCCCGTCCGGCCTATTGAGCTTAACCAGTTAGCGGTTCATGTAAATAGCCTGACAGAGCACTTTCAGCAGTCGCAACGTGACATGCAAACGCAAATCGAGCAAGCCACCAGCGAACTGCAAGAATCAATGGAAACCATTGAAGAGCAAAATATCAAGCTCGACTTGGCGCACCGCAGCGCGTTGCGGGCCAATGCGGTTAAATCAGAATTCTTAGCCAACATGAGCCATGAAATACGCACACCGCTCAATGGTATTATTGGCTTTTGTCGTTTACTGGGCCGCTCAACGCTGGATCATCGCCAGCAAGAGTGGCTTGAACACGTTCATCGCGCCTGCAATAACCTGCTAATGCTGGTCAATGACGTACTCGATTTCTCCAAGCTTGAGGCCAATCGCCTAACGCTTGAAGAAGTCGATATCGATATCGTGCCCCTGCTGGATGAAGTGATTGGCCTGCATGCACCAGAGGCCCAGCGTAAACGTCTACATCTGGTCACCATGGTTTATGATGATGTGCCCACGCCGCTGAGCGGCGACCCGCTGCGTATCCATCAGGTACTTAGCAATCTAATTGGCAATGCCCTTAAGTTCACGCATCAGGGTGAAGTGATTGTGCGTGTGATGCTCGACAACCAGGAAGGGCAGCACGTGGTGCTGCGTATCAGTATCAGCGATACCGGCATTGGCCTGAGTGAGGAGCACCAACAGCAGCTATTTAGCGCGTTTTCTCAAGCGGAACCCAGCCATTCACGCCAGTTCGGCGGAAGTGGCCTGGGGCTTACCATCTGCCGCCAACTGATTGAACGCATGGGGGGCGAGATCAGCGTGGAAAGCGAGCTTGGCCAAGGAACGACGTTCTCCTTTACCCTGCCCCTACTGGCCAACCAAAGCGGTGAACGGCTGCCCGAGCTAAATCTGGAAAGCCCTCTGATACGCCTTTATGAGCCGCATATTCCTACCCGTCATGCATTGGAATATTTACTGGAGCGCTGGGGTGCAATCCCCATGGCGTTTAGCGCCAAGGGCGAAGAAGACCTGCTGATTTTGGGCCTTGAACAAGAAGAGTTTGAAGCTGCGAAAAGACATGAATGGCAACAATTAATTGAACAGGCCGGCTGCCCAGTGCTGATTCTGGCCAACACCACTAGCTTTGATTTACCCCCCTGGGAGCTTCCCCATGGCGGCGAAATGCTGTGTAAGCCGTTTACCCGCGTACAGCTAGCTACCACGTTGCGCCACTTACTTCAGCCAGTGCAAAAAAAGCTCGCGCCCCCCATATCCCGCTCACTTAAACCGCCTGTCGCCTCGGCTATCCATATTTTGATCGTTGACGATAATGCATCCAACCGAGAACTACTTAAGGCTATGCTCGAAACTGAGCAAATACGCATTACGCTGGCATCCAGCGGTCAGGAGGCGCTGGCCTTTGCGCTTAATCACACGGCGGATATCGTGCTTATGGATATCCGCATGCCCGGCATGGACGGTGTTCAAACAAGTCAGGCACTACGCCGCATCAGCAATCGCTGGTCGCGCTGCCCGATTGTCGCGGTCACCGCGCATGCCTTAAGTAACGAGCGCCAGCAGTGGCTGGCGGCGGGTCTGGATGATGTGCTGATCAAGCCTATTGATGAAACGCAGCTTCAGCAGCTATTGCAGCGTTTTTTGGACATTACAGCTTATCTGCCCGCCAGCACGCAGGCCACTTCCCAGGAGAGCTCGCTGAGCTCCCCGACGAGCGAAGCACTGCCTGCCGTCGATCTGGCGCTGGGCACACGGCTTGCCGGAGGTAAGAAGCACCTTGCCTACGAGCAGCTAATTCGCTTGATCGATAATCTGGATGAAACCGAAAAAGAAATACACACAGCTTATGCGCGCAAGGATGTAGAAGCCCTCATTGACTGGGTGCATGGTCTCAACGGCGCTAGCCGCTACTGTGGTGCGCCTGAGCTTGCATTGCTGGTTGAAACGCTGGAAACACGGCTGCGCACCAGTGGGCTAAGCCACGTTGAAAGCCTGCTGGAAGCGCTTTATAGCGCCATGGCCCGCCTGCGCACGCAGCGTAGTATGCTGGCCCGTGGGGCTAACGCTCAAGAATGACAAAGGCGACGGCATACTCGGCTTCATCACTTAACGTGATGTGGCTGGTGGTGGCACCCGATGCCTGCATTAGCCGCTTGGCTTCATGACTTAACTGCAGATGGGGCTTACCCAGGGCGTCATTGACGACCTGAATATCGCCCCACTGCATACCGCCGCGAAGACCCAGCCCTAGCGCTTTTACAAAGGCTTCTTTAGCGGCGAACCGTTTGGCCAGATAGGCCGTTGGTTTGCCCTTTTGCTGCCAGGTGGCGTACTCATCAACCCCCAGAATCCGCCTGGCAAAGCGTGGCCCATGACGCTCCATCGCCTGCGCAAAGCGCGCAACCCGGGCAATATCGGAGCCGATACCCACGATCATGATTTAGTGACCGCAGCATTCATGGTGGTTATGAGCATGATCATGGTCGTGTTCGTGGTCATGCGCATCTAAAGCGGCCATCAGGCCTGCTTCCTGACCGGCGATAATAAGCCGTTTCATTTCCTGCACGGCCTCTTTAAGGCCGACAAACAGCGCGCGGGCAATAATGGCATGGCCAATATTTAGCTCATTAACCCCGGGTAGCGCGGCTATCGCTTCTACGTTGTGGTAGTGAAGGCCGTGCCCTGCGTTAACCACCAGACCCAGCGATACCGCGTGCGTGGCGGCAGTGGTCAAACGCTCATACTCTGCATTGGCCACATCACTGCCCGGTTTGGCTTCAGCATAAGCGCCGGTATGCAGCTCAATGGTCGGTGCGCCAGCGCGATGGGCCGCGTCGATTTGCGCTTCTTCAGGGTCAATAAATAGCGACACGTCACAACCGGCTTTTTTAAGCCGTTCACACGCGCTGGCAATAGCGTCAAAGCCACCGACCACATCCAATCCGCCTTCGGTCGTAAGCTCTTCACGCTTCTCCGGCACCAGGCAAACGTGAGCCGGACGCACTTCCTCGGCCAGCGCAAGCATCTCCTCGGTCACCGCCATTTCCAGGTTCATGCGGGTATTGAGCATCTCGGCTAATAGCCGCACATCGCGGGGCTGGATATGGCGGCGGTCTTCGCGCAGGTGCACGGTAATACCATCGGCGCCCGCTTCTTCGGCAAGTAAAGCGGCCTGTACCGGATCAGGGTAGCGGGTGCCGCGCGCCTGGCGCAGCGTGGCGATATGATCAATATTAACGCCGAGTAGAATGCGAGGAGGATGCATAACTGTCTCCAATCAAGAAAAGTCGTAAGCGTAGACTATGGTTGACGTCGGCGGGCCAGCGCCACCATAAGCTCCCGAGAGCGCAGAGCGGTCGACCCCAAGTGCGGCGCCAGCGCAGCGCGCATAACGGATTTTAGAACGTTGGCAAGACCCGCATGCTGCCAGTCGCCTTGTTCTACATAGCGCAGTGCGCGAGCTTCGAGCCCGTTATCTGCGGGTAGAAAAGCGCGGCTCTGTGCATCAAACCGGTAGCGAACCTGTGGGTCTAGCGGATGACCGTCGGGTGTACAAAAACGCGGCGTCGCTTCAAGCGCTTCAAGCAGTGCCCACTCATAGCGGCGTAAAGCTAAAGCCCGTTCAGAAGGGATAGGAAGCGCTTCAAGCAGCGCCGTATAGAAGGCAAAAACATCGCCCGCGGCGAATTCTAACGGTAATAAGCGGGTCGCAATTTCATTCGCGTAAAGGCCGCATAGCAAGCCCTCACCCGCCAATAATGCCGTCTGCCCCCGCGACTCCATCAAGGTAAGTCGCTTGAGATCCCGCTCACCGCGCCAGCTAACAAATAGTGGCGTGAACGGCTGCAAGCGTTGACGTGACTTCGACCCCGGCCGCTGCCCGCCATGTGCAACGGCGCGTATGCGGCCATTATTCAGCGTTAATAAATCCACCAACGCACTGGTTTCACGATAAGGCTTGCGGTGCAGTAAGAACGCGGGCTCCGCTGACATCGCAACACTCAATCGAGGTCGTAACCCAGGCTTTTCAAAGCACGCTCGTCATCGGACCAACCGCGCTTCACTTTCACCCACATATTAAGCATGACCTTGGTACCCAGCGCACGCTCCATATCCAGACGCGCTTCACGGCCAATGCTCTTGATCCGGTCGCCGTTTTCACCGATCAGAATCACCTTCTGACCCTGGCGTTCCACCAGAATCAACGCGCTGATATGCGTGACGCGCTCGGTTTCGCGGAACTCTTCGATCTCGACGGTCATCTGGTATGGCAGCTCGTCGCCCAGCTGGCGCATGACTTTCTCACGCACAAGCTCAGCCGCCATAAAGCGCAGGCTCTTGTCGGTAATCTGGTCTTCGGGGAAGAAATGCACACTTTCCGGCAGGTACTTGGCCACTTCCTCTTCCAGCGTATCCACCTGAGTGCCGTGTTTGGCCGAAATAGGCACAACGGCTGCAAACTCTCGCCGCGCACCCACTTCTGCGAGCCAGGGCAGTAGATCACCCTTGTCCTGCAGACGATCGACCTTGTTGACCGCCAGAATCACCGGCGCTTTAACGTGCTCAAGGCGCTTGAGTACCGCCTGGTCTTCCTCGGTCCAGCGGGTGCGGTCGATAATAAACACCACACAGTCGACATCACGCAGCGCCTGGGTAGCCGCCTGGTTCATAAAGCGGTTGATGGCTTTATTGCGGTCTTTCGACATGATGTGCATGCCAGGCGTATCCACGTAGATAAACTGCGTGTCCTCAACCGTTTTAATGCCCATTACCTGGTGACGCGTGGTTTGTGGACGCCGTGAGGTAATGGAGATTTTTTGCCCCAGAATTCGATTCATGAGGGTTGATTTGCCTACGTTAGGCCGTCCGACGATGGCCACAAAGCCGCAGGATTGGCTCATGATTTGTCTCCTGGTTTTTTCTCAAGGTACGAAAGCGCTTCTTCGGCCGCCTGCTGTTCAGCATGGCGGCGGCTAGGGCCTTTACCGGTGGTATGCTCGCTTAGTAGCTCAATGTAGCACTCCACGGTAAAGGTCTGGGCATGCGCCTCGCCCTTTACAGAGACCACTTCATAGCGCGGCAGCGCTGCCTGACGCGATTGCAAAAACTCTTGTAAGCGTGTTTTAGGATCTTTCTGGGTATCTTGTAACGAGATATTCTCTAGCCGCTCGGCGTACCAGGAAAGAACGCGTTCTCGGACGACATCCATACCGGCGTCCAGATAAATGGCCCCGATTATCGCTTCAACCGCATCGGCGAGGATCGACTCGCGACGATGCCCTCCGCTTTTCATTTCCCCGGAACCCAGGCGCAAGCATTCGCCAAAGGTCATTTCACGGGCTAGTTCAGCCAGCGTCTGGCCTTTCACCAAACGTGCACGAAGGCGCGACAACTGCCCTTCGCGCGCCTGAGGGAAACGCTGAAACAAAGCTTCTGCGATAACGAAGTTAACAATCGAGTCGCCTAAAAACTCCAGGCGCTCATTGTTACGCCCACCGTAGCTTCGGTGAGTCATGGCCAACTCCAAGAGCGATTCGTCGCCAAAGGTGTGGCCGATTCGTCGGCAAAAAGCGTTTAAGGAATTACTCACAGAGCTCCTACGTCATTGACGTTAACTAAAGTGACATGATTGATCAAAACCAACCTAAACCCGTTCATTCAATGCTTCGCACACTGCTAAAGCTTGGCAGACCGCCATCCCAATGCATCCATACGGCAAAGGCACGCCCCACTATATTTTCTTCGGGTACAAATCCCCAGTAACGGCTATCGTTGGAGTGATCGCGGTTATCGCCCATCATGAAGTAGTGGCCTTCGGGCACTTCGACTTCACGCATCTGCGGCCCAGGGTCGCGCGGGTTGTTATAAATGGCGTGGCTCGCGCTGCCCAGCTGCTCTTGCAATAATAGCTCTTGAGGCGCGGTTTCGGGACCTTCTTCGACCAGCGTCTTGGCTATCGGCTCATCGTTAATGTATAGCTGCTTATCTTCGTAGCGAATACGGTCACCCGGCAGGCCTACCACACGTTTGATGAAGTTGACCGATGGCTCGTCGGGAAAGCGGAATACCATCACATCGCCGCGTTCAGGATCATCCACTTCCAGGATACGGTCATGAACGACAGGCAGGCGAAGTCCGTAGGCAAATTTGTTTACCAGGATAAAGTCACCAACCTCGAGGGTTGGCCGCATTGAGCCCGAGGGGATCTGGAACGGCTCGACAATGAAGCTGCGTACCACCAGCACCACCAGCAGTACCGGGAAGAACGAGCGCGCGTAGTCCACAGGCCATGGCTCTTTGAGCAGCTTATCCCGCGTAGGCCCATCCACGCCTTCAACCGTCGCCGCCTCCGCCTTGGCCAGGCGTTCACGCCGCTTGGGACGCAGCCAGACAGCATCAATGAAATAAATGACCCCTGAAATTGCAACGGCCAGTACCAGCAGTAATGAAAAATCCATAGAGGACGTATTCCCTAGTCGTTAACCTTAAGCACAGCGAGGAAGGCATCCTGGGGAATTTCAACGCGCCCCACCTGTTTCATCCGCTTTTTACCGGCTTTCTGTTTTTCCAGCAGCTTCTTCTTACGGCTTACGTCGCCGCCATAACACTTGGCGGTCACGTTCTTGCGCAGTGCCTTGACCGTGGAACGTGCCACGACCTGACCACCAATGGCCGCCTGAATAGCCACGTCAAACATCTGACGCGGAATCAGCTCTTTCATTTTCTCGACCAGCAACCGGCCACGGCTGTGGGCGTGGTCACGGTGAATGATCACCGCGAGGGCATCTACCTTTTCGCTGTTGATCAGTACATCCAGACGCACCAGCTTGGCCGCTTCAAAACGCTCGAAATTGTATTCAAGCGACGCATAGCCACGGGAGATGGATTTCAGACGGTCAAAGAAGTCCATGACCACTTCCGACATCGGCAGCTCATAGGCCAGTTGAATCTGATTACCCAGGAACTGCATGTCCTTCTGGGTCCCACGGCGCTGCTCACACTCGGTGATCACGTTGCCCACGAACTCCTGCGGCACCAGTATGCTGGCCCGTACGATAGGCTCACGCATTTCATCCACGTCTGCCATATCCGGCAGTTTGGAGGGGTTGGAGACGTAGGTGACATCGCCATTTTTCATGGCGAGTTCGTATACCACGGTAGGGGCAGTGGTAATGAGATCAATGTCGTATTCGCGCTCAAGCCGCTCCTGGATGATTTCCATGTGCAGCGTGCCGAGGAAACCAACGCGGAAACCAAAGCCCAGGGCATCCGAGTTTTCCGGTTCATACTCTAAAGAAGCATCGTTGAGCGCGAGCTTTTCAAGCGCATCACGGAAGTCTTCGTAATCATCGGCGCTGACCGGGAACATACCGGCATACACCTGAGGCTTCACCTTTTGGAAACCCGGCAGACGCGGCACATCGGGCGTTTTGGTATGGGTGATGGTGTCACCCACCGGCGCGCCGTGGATCTCTTTAATCCCGGCGACAATAAAGCCCACTTCACCGGCGCGCAGAATGTTGGTTTCTTTGCGCAGCGGAGTAAAAATGCCCACTTCGGTGGTGTTCCAATCGCGGCCCGTTGACTTGATACGGATTTTTTCGCCCTTGCGCAGCGTGCCGTCAAACAAGCGCACCAGCGAAACAACGCCCAGATAGTTATCAAACCAGGAGTCAATGATTAGTGCCTGCAGAGGTGCATCCCGGTCGCCTTTGGGCGGTGGAATATCGCGTACTAAACGCTCAAGCAGACCATCAATGCCGATACCGCTTTTGGCTGACACCTGACAGGCGTCAGTAGCGTCAAGGCCGATAATTTCCTCAATCTCTTGCGCAACCTTGTCCGGGTCGGCCTGGGGTAAGTCGATTTTATTGAGGACGGGCAGCACTTCCAGGCCCTGCTCAATGGCGGTATAGCAGTTAGCCACCGATTGCGCCTCAACCCCTTGGGCCGCGTCCACGACCAGCAGCGCCCCTTCACAAGCATACAGAGAGCGCGATACTTCGTAGGAGAAATCCACGTGCCCGGGGGTATCGATGAAATTGAGCTGATACACCTCGCCATCGGCCGCGGTGTAATCGAGTGTCACCGACTGCGCTTTAATGGTAATGCCGCGCTCGCGCTCAATGTCCATGGAGTCGAGCACTTGCTCTTTCAGCTCACGCTGGGTCAGGCCACCACAGGTCTGAATCAAACAGTCAGAAAGCGTCGATTTCCCGTGGTCAATGTGAGCGATAATTGAGAAGTTTCTTATGTTTTTGAGCTTGCTGCTAGAAACGTCATGGGACATCGAAAGTGTTCTGCCTTAGTGGTACGCAAGCGGCTCTAAAACTGGCCGCCTCGAAAGTTTAAAGCTCGAAAACAGTCGGCCCATTGGCCGCTTTATCTATTTTCGTTAAAAAGATAAGCGCTATTGTAGCGATATGCGGGGGATAGGAACAGCAGTCCGGCGTGAACCGCCGGACTGAATAGGCAGGAAAAGCGTTTATTCTAGGCGCAGAGCGACAAACAGTGAGCGACCATCACGATAAATACGCAGTGGAATTGCCCGATCGCTAGGCAGTCCTTCAACAATGCTTAGTAGCTCATCGGCTGAGGACACACCCCGGTGGTCAATGCTTACCAGCACATCACCCACTTGCAGACCCGCCTGTGCAGCAACGCTACCCGGCTCAACCTGGCGAACTTCAACGCCACCATCGATGTTCAAGCGCTCACGCACGGTATCGTCAAGCTCAGCGACCGAAATACCTAAGCGAACCTGGTTATTGCTGCCCTCGCCCTCGGCCTTTTCAGAATCCGGCCAATGGCCCAGCTCAACGGTTTCGGTAACCTGTTCGCCATCGCGCATCAAGGTCAGTTCTACCTCACTGCCTGGAGCTGCACGACCAATCAAACGCGGCAATGAGCTTGAACGATCGACCTCATCCCCATTAACGCTAATGATCACATCCCCTGCACGTAAGCCACCTTGGGCCGCGGGGCCTTCGGGGTCTAGATCCGCAATTAGCGCGCCACTGGCGTTTTCCATACCAAACGATTCGGCTAAATCACGCGACACCGGTTGAATCATGACACCCAGCCAGCCGCGGTCAACGTGGCCGCCTTCGCGCAGCTGGTCGGCAACGTCCATGGCCACATTAATCGGAATCGCAAACGAGAGCCCCATAAAGCCGCCGCTGCGGGTAAAGATTTGCGAGTTAATCCCGACCACTTCGCCGTCCAGATTAAACAGCGGGCCACCTGAGTTACCGGGATTTATCGCCACATCGGTTTGAATAAACGGAACGTAAGCATCCCGCGGCAGCGTACGATTAATCGCGCTCACAATGCCAGCGGTTACCGAATGGTCAAAACCAAAGGGAGAACCGATGGCAGCGACCCACTCGCCCACTTTCAAATTATCAGAATTACCCAGGTTTAGAACGGGCAAACCGGTTGCTTCAATTTTTAATAAGGCCACATCCGTCTGGGCATCGCTACCAACGAGCTCAGCGGGAAGTTCACGACGGTCATTTAAACGCACCAGAATTTCATCGGCATCCTGCACCACGTGGGCATTCGTCATGACATAGCCGTCTTCGCTAATTACAAACCCGGAACCCAGCGATTGGCGCTCTTCGCTACGCCCCGGGCCACTCCCTGGCGGCGAGGGGAAACTATCGCCAAAGAAATGCCGAAAAATTTCCGGAATTTCCTGCCCGCCGAATCCCCCAACAGAAGGAGCATTACTACGTTGAACGGTACGGCTTGTTGAGATATTGACGACTCCAGGGGCGGCGTCCTCAACCAGCTCTGTAAAATCAGGTAAATCATAAGCGTAAGCACTTTGACCTACCGTCAAGAGTGCCATCAGGCATAGCCATAGTGCCGAGGGGAGAACCAAGCGCTTCATGCAAGAGCTCCTACTAAAGCAGTCATCAAACGAAAAGAAATGCAACTCATGCGAGGTGCAGGACAATTAACTGACCAACCGGGGGCGAAAGCGTTCCGTTCGCCCGCTAAGCAAATGCTTTAAACCTACCACCCCGATTAACAGGGTCGCAAAAAAGCTGGCAGGCACGATCCATTCCGTCACCCTTAGCGCGGCCAGACATCCAGATAACGCCAGTGCCATTAAAAGCGGCAACGCATAGATGAGTAACGCCAACAACGTTATATCTGAGCGCTCAAGGCAAAGCGTTACTGGGCTACCCAGCGGATAGCGCTCGCCAAGTAAGAGGACAGGATGGGAAGAGGTTACTTCGATGCACTGGCGTTGCTGCCGGGCCAGTATGCCCATGCCACAACCTCGGCCCTGAGCACACTGCTGACACGCCTCTTTAATCGATACATCGACTAACAATCCATGCTGGGTATAGCCGACGACGTTTCCATAACGCGTTAAGGCATTACATGAGGGCTTAATCACTGCACATTACTCTGACGTAATTTACTCGTAGTAAAGGACATTAATAGTAAAGAGCATCAACCGTTAACGACGTTTAATCAAACTCGACCGAATGAACGATACGCTGAAGCATGGACGGAGGGACTTCACCAATGCCTACCAACTGCCATTGCAAGTCACCTTGGGTATGCGCTTCAACTGCAATCGAGGAGACACCAATTTGGCTAACGCCACTTTTAAGATTTTGTGTGCCAGCCTGCGGCTCAGCAAAAATACTTACCGTTGCCAAGCCATCGCTATACAGGCGTTGATGCGCCTCTTCATCTCGCGCGGAAACGGGCTGCGCGACAAAACCTTCCGGTAGCCACTCTGCATGCCAAGATGGCTCAGAGGCGGGTTGCGTGGGGTCCACGACAATTTGCCCCTCGTAGCGCTCGGGCTCATGCAGCTGGGTTACCTGAAAGGTTTCGAGAATTCGGTCGGTAGGATCACTGAGCACGTGCTTAAGCAACAGTCCCGTGGCGTTATCTAACCACCATTCATGGGTATAGCGCTGATTATCATGCGGTTCAAAGCGCAACTTCACCGCGTCTCGCCCAGCAACACGTGCGCCCTCTTCTAAACTAATGTCGTAAACCTCTGACGTGTGCTCCGTCCAACCTTTTAGCGAAGGAAAGCCATTGCTTCCATTAGCTTTCCAGGCTAGCTGCCCTACTCGCGAGCGGCGCTCAACACTGATGGAAGGCCCATCAAGTTGCTGCACCACCTGCTGGCGGATGCCATCCTGAATGCGATGGGAAAGCGCTAACGTGCGCACATCGATAGAATTAATCGCCACCGCTCTGGCCTGGAAGGTATAGCAGTGGCTCGCCTGTAAACTTCGTTCGAGCCACTGCTCAATGCTGGCGGGCGTTTCAGCAGCAGACGTATCAACACAAAGGTTCTGGGTATCGCTTTGTGCGTACGTCTGTAAAGGCAACAAGCTGACGCTCATTAATGCGCCCAGAGCCACCAGCCTGCTTCGCCAAGTTACCATCATGCGGGGTATTCCTTCACTAACGATCGTCGCCTTATTAAGCCAGCGCTATCAACGCTGACCCAGCGGCTCAGTGACGGAAGAAGAACGCATCAACGGCATCCAGCTGTCGCCATTACCGTAAGCGGCACCTTGAGAGTGCTGCTCCAAATACGACTGCAGAAGCCTTATTTGATCAACATCAATGGCAGTACTTTGTTGCATGGTGGCAGTTTGCGGCACGGCTGCCGACTCAAAGCCCGCATCGCTTACATTCATAAAGCCGCTTTGCGACTGCCCCGTTAGCCTGAACGGCGTCGGTTCAAACATGGGCATGTTGGCAGACATCACGGAGGCAGGCTGAGAAGCGCCCAGGCTTACCGGCTGCACCTGCCCAGCCATAGAGCCGCCGTTTGATGCAGTCACCGCCATGTCGCCGCCAGTGCTAACACTCGTGCCACTGCTGTTACCGTTACCTAAAAACTGCACACCAGTGATCACCATCAAAGATACAGCAGCGGCCACACCCGCACCCCGTGCAAAAGAGATACCGTTTGAGCGCATGGGAGCGCGTTCTTGAGCATCATCAAGCAGCGGCGCAGGCTCGTCTTGCAAACGCGCCATAATACCGGCCGACAGATCAACGCTGATATCCACGCCTTGCTCACGCTGCATCATGCTGCGGGCCAAGTGGTAACGTCGCCACGTATCTGCCGCGTCAGCGTCATTTGGTAGTGCCTTCAACACTCGGCGTAGTTCCAGCTCATCACTTTCGCTATCCATTAATGCTGAAAGTGATTCCCGTGTGTTTTGACTCATACTTCACACCCTCACACTGTGTTAAATGAAGTCCTACCGCAGTACGGCAAATAAGCAGTGACCGCTGTAATAACTTCACAGGCTAAGACCTGAACAACTTGCCCTGCAATAAGCACTTACGTTAGTTCTAACTTAGTGCTTGTTGCTTAAGGCGCTGCTGTAAATAGCGTCACGGCTGTTAACTCTCTTCCGCTTATCGAAAGCGGTCAGCCTGTATGACGCTCCACTTTCCAGACAGTTCACAAAAAAAGTAAAAACGTAATTATTTGTGACCAATCCGTTAGCTACCCGACAAGGTCTAATGCGCAAAATACGCTATTGGGTACTGCTGTTATTGACCATTAATCGTCACGACTGTTCCGTGCGGTAGTCACCAAAGGGCGAATATGTTCATCCACCGCTTCACGCGCACGGAAAATTCGTGAGCGCACGGTTCCCACCGGGCACTGCATTATCTGGGCAATATCTTCATACGCCAGGCCATCAAGCTCACGTAACGTAATGGCGGTACGTAGATCATCCGGTAGGTTTTCAATCGCCTCATAAACCGCTGCCTCAAGCTGATCACGGGCAATGGCGGCTTCCGGCGACTCGGCATCGGCCAGCCGACCGCTTTGATCAACAATTTCGGCATCGACAATATCCAGGTCGCTACCGGGCGGGCGACGACCACGTGACACTAGGTGGTTTTTAGCCGTGTTGATGGCGATCCGGTACATCCAGGTATAAAAAGCGCTCTCGGCACGAAATTTACCCAGCGCCCGGTACGCCTTGATAAATGCCTCTTGCGCCACGTCCTGAACTTCCGAGTGATCATGTACGTAGCGTCCGATCAACCCAATAATTTTATGCTGATATTTTTTTACCAGCAGATCAAAAGCGCGCGTATCGCCTTTTTGGGCACGTTCGACAAGCTGTTGGTCCGTTTCCCGAGTGCCCATTCACACGCTCCTCCAGCTCGTACGACGTGCGTCGAGCCTTATTCCTATTAGCCCCTTTGCGCGGGCCTTCACAGCAAGCAGCATAGTGTCCCTTGGGGATTAATTAATGATAGTGATGAAAGAGGCTAACAAAACAATGCCCCATAAATGATTCATAGCGCTAAGTGTTACGCGTTCTGTGCGACGCATCAAGCGCTTACCCCCTACTTGCAAAATCCAGGAGCTGACACTGTTCAACGCTGCCAAGTTCCTCAATAATTGATTTTTACCACCGTGACACGCCATAGTAGGTGCCATTTTCCGTTCATTGCGCAAGCATAGGTAGCTAGATGTCAGAACAGCAGGTTCACAATCTTAACGTCCTCGCTCAGGATGTTCTCACGACGCCGGACGCGCTTAAACAGGCCGTTCCTCTTACCGACGCGGCTGAACGCACGGTTATAGAAGGGCGCCAGACTATCCAAAATATCCTGGATGGCAAAGACCCCCGCCTATTGGTCGTGGTCGGCCCCTGCTCCATCCATGATGTTGAGGCAGCCCTGGATTATGCCCGTCGCCTTCGCACACTGGCCGACCAGGTAAGTGATAGCCTGTACATCGTGATGCGCGTTTACTTTGAAAAACCGCGCACCACCGTTGGCTGGAAAGGCCTGATCAACGACCCGCACCTTAACGACTCGTTTGAGATCGATGAAGGACTGCACATTGCTCGCAAGCTGCTCGTTGACCTGGCGGAGCTTGGTTTACCGCTTGCCACAGAAGCACTTGACCCCATTTCGCCCCAGTATCTTCAAGACTGTATCAGCTGGTCTGCCGTGGGCGCGCGTACCACAGAATCACAAACCCACCGCGAAATGGCTTCCGGTCTTTCCTCGCCAGTCGGTTTTAAAAACGGCACCGACGGCAGTCTGGATGTTGCCATCAACGCGCTGCAGTCCGTTGCCAACCCACACAATTTCTTGGGCATTAACCAGGCAGGTCAGGTATCGGTTATTCGCACTCGGGGCAATGCCTACGGCCACGTCGTGCTGCGTGGCGGTAACGGCAAACCCAACTACGATAGCGTAAGCGTCGCCCTGGCGGAAAAAGAGCTTAAAAAAGCCAATATTTCGCCCAACATCATGATCGACTGCTCCCACGCTAACTCAAACAAAGACCCTGCCCTGCAGCCACTAGTCTTGGAAAATGTTACTAATCAGATTCTGGAAGGTAACACATCCATCATCGGCCTGATGATTGAGTCCAACATCGGCTGGGGAAGTCAGAAAGTACCTGCCGACCTCAGCCAGCTAGCGTATGGCGTCTCAATTACTGATGCGTGTATCGACTGGGATACCACCGTTGACGCCTTTAAGCGTATGAACGATAAACTGGCGTCGGTATTAGCCAAGCGTATTACTGCGTAACGATGCCTTGCCTTACCCCACTGCAGTAAGCTTCGCAGCGGGGTAAGGTTAGTGTATTTCTCTTCGAAATGGCGGCAACGCATCTAACAGCGCCTGACCATAGCGGCGAGTTATCACACGCTTATCAAGCAGCGTAATCGTCCCGTGGTCACTCTCTTTACGAATGAGTCGCCCGCAGGCCTGCACCAGTTTGATGGAAGCATCAGGTACGCTGATCCGCATAAAAGAGTTTCCCCCCTGACTTTCAATCCATTCGGCAAGCGTTGCGCCCACAGGGTCATCGGGCACCGCAAAGGGCAGCCGGGTAATCACCACGTGGGTCAGATAATCTCCAGGCAGGTCGATACCTTCGGCAAAGCTTGCCAGCCCGAAAATAATACTCCCCTTGCCTTTATCAATCGCCGCGCGATGCTGAGTGATGAGCTCACGCTTAGGCAACGCATCCTGGGCAAGCACGCGCTCCTTGATAGCCGTCGGCAGCCCCTTTTCCACGGCGCGCAGCTGCGCCCGTGACGAAAACAGCACCAGGGCAGCCTCTTTATCGGCCAGTTGCGTTACAAATTGCACAATAGCGCTTTCATGCGCTTCCCGGTCACTGGGATCGGTAGCCTCTTTAGGCACACGCAGTACCGCATTAGCATAATTGAACGGGCTAGGCAGCGCCTGATAACGGTAGCGGTTTGCCAGCCCCGCCCGCTCCTGCAGCCGTTCAAACCGACCCAGTGCGGTAAGCGTAGCCGACGTTACCACCGCACCGTGGCAGCGCCCCCATAAATGCTTGGCCAGCGTATGGGCGGCCGATACCGGGCTTGCCGAAAATTCGATTTCAGGTTCACCCGCAACGCGGCTAAGCGTTACCCACCTGGCGCTGGGCGGCGCGTTGGGCGGGTCCTGCTCGCTAAATGCCTGCCATAGCGCATGGGCCTCAAGCGCCCGGCCATGTAGCAAGGCCACTAGCGGTAGCCAGCTTTCGGCCTGCTCGCGATCAAGACCGGTCTGTTTATCCGGATCAAGACTCTCACGCAAAATATCGCTAATACTCTCCAGACACCGCGAAAGCGTGGCGAACATGACCAGCAGTTGCTGTGCCTGGTCGCGCAGCGCATCGGGCACCTGGCCCTTTTCAAAGCGCGACTGCAGGGTGTTTTCTTCATCTGACAGCCCGTTGGGCCGACCGGCAATCTGATGCCCGACGCTGAACACATCGCCAAGCAGCGGTTCAAGACCCTGAATCACCTCTGGCAGACCCGCCAGCAAACGCGCGATGGTTGGCTGTATTGCCAGCGCTTGGTGCAGATCCGTCAAACTGCTTTTCAGCGTTTTTAACCAACGCACACAGCCGTGTACCGCAAATCGATGGGCAAAATGCGAGAGTGCTTTATCGGGCAGGTGATGGCCTTCATCGAAGACAAAAATGCAGTCCGCCGGATCGGGCAGAATAGCCCCGCCCCCCAAGGCCAAATCAGCCAGCACCAGATCATGATTGGCCACAATGACGTCGGCATTTTCAAGTTCACGCCGCGAGCGAAAAAAGGCGCAGGCGCCAAAATGGCCGCAGCGCCTTCCCGTACATTGGCGATGATCAACGGTAAGCCGTCGCCAGTGCGTATCCTCAATGGCGACTGGCCAGTTATCACGATCACCTTCCCACTCGCCCTGCCCGTAGGCTTCCGCCATATCGGTAGCCAGTACGGTAAAATCACTGCTTTGGGCTTGCAGGGAATGCTCGAATAGCGAAAGCGTGGGATTAGGTTCAGAGCCTTCCAGCACCTCATCCAGCTTCGCCACGCAAACATAGCGGCCGCGACCTTTGGCCAGCGCGTAACGAAAGGCAATACCGCTATGGCTGGCAAGCGCGGGCAGATCCTGGTTAAGCACCTGTTCTTGCAGGGCGACCGTCGCTGTCGAAATGACCAGCCGCTTGCCGCGGGCTTTCGCAATCGGCAAGGCGGCGATCAGGTAGGCCAGCGTTTTTCCCGTGCCGGTACCCGCTTCAAGCACACATACATGGCTGTCGCTTACACGCTTACCTTCACTATCGCTTTCGATATCCCCCAGCGTACGGGCAATTTCGGCAATCATCAGCCGCTGCCCGTAGCGTGGGGTAAGCTCGAGCTTTTCCACCACGCGACGGTAGGCGTCTTGAATATCGCTTTTTAAGGCATTATCGAGCATGCGCTTTACAGCATGCCTTCCGGCGGATGCTCGCAGGGAAGCTTGTCGTTGATATAACGCTCGATTTCCGGCAGCGAGAAGGCATCTTCTTCACCCACAAAGCTGATCGAAACGCCTTTAGCGCCCGCACGACCAGTACGGCCAATACGGTGAACGTAGTCTTCCGGGTCTTCAGGCAGCGTATAGTTGATGACGTGGCTTACGTCTTCAATATGAATACCGCGCCCGGCCACATCGGTGGCTACCAGCACTTGAATTTCCCCTTCACGGAAACGCTCAAGCGTGGTGATCCTCTGACTCTGCGGCACATCACCGGACAGCATGGCAACGCTGACGCCGGCTTTCTTAAGCAGATCATCCAGCTTGCGAACCAAATCACGGCGATTACCAAATACCATGACGCGCTCGAAACTCTCCTGCTCAAGCAGATTCACCAGCAGGCGCTGCTTGTCGTCATCGGAGACAAGGTAAACGCGCTGGTCGATATCGGCCTGGTTTTCAACCGTGACTTCAATCTCAACGTGGGCCGGGTTCAGCGTCCACTGACTGGCCAGGTTCAGGATATCGTCGGTAAAGGTTGCCGAAAACAGGAACGTCTGACGCTCTTCTGTCTTTGGCGTGTAGCGAATAATACGCTTCACGTCTGGAATAAAGCCCATCGACAACATGCGGTCAGCTTCATCCAGCACCAGTACTTCTACTTCAGAAAGGTCGATATCGCGCTTTTGATGAAAATCCAACAGGCGGCCCGGGGTGGCAACCAGGATATCGATCTTTTTACCCAGGCTTTCACGCTGCTTTTGATAGTCCATTCCACCGACAACGCTTGCCACATTCAACTGCGTGAAGCGGGCTAGCGCTTTGGCATCTTTTTCTATCTGCAGCGCCAGCTCACGGGTAGGCGCAATAATCAGCGCACGCGGCGCCCCCGCTTTTTGACCATCAGGTGTCGGCTCTTCCAGGAAGTAAGCCAGCACCGAGATTAAAAACGCTGCGGTCTTGCCGGTACCGGTCTGCGCTTTACCGACAATATCGCCACCCAGCAGCGTTTGGCGTAACGCCTCGGCCTGGATCGGCGTGCAGTATTCAAACCCTTGGGCATGGATAGCGCGCATTAGCGGTAGCGGCAGATCAAAGTCATGGAAGCGCCATTTGCCAGCCACGGCAGGCACCTGAAACTGACGAAGATCCCAGCTAGACTGACGACGACGCGGTTTCCGACGGCGGCGTTTTGGCTTACGGTTCTGGGCCGATGCTATGGTCTGTTCCGACTCGCTCATAGGCTATGTATCTGTCCATTGCTGTGAATATTAGGCATCACGAAGTGCGCATTGTATCAGGGGTTGGCGTTAAGAGCGCGTCCTGCTGTCGAAGGTAGGCCAGAGCCTGTTAGAATGTGGCTTAAATCGACGTAAGGAGCGCGACATGACGCGTAAGAAAAAGACACGTTCGCTGGCCGACAAGGTGACGATCCGCACGGGGCGACGCAAAGATTACAAAAAGTGGCGCCACGATAACCCCGATCAGGTGGCGCCGTCACGCCGCTTTGTAGCAAAAAAGCAGCAGCAGCGTAAATTGCAGGCGGTTAAAAAACTGGCCCGCCAGCAAAGTGGTCAAAACATTGCGATTCATCCAGACAAAGGGGCTGAGCAAAAACCAGAGGATAAATCGTAATGCGTTTGGTTTCTTTCAATATCAACGGCATTCGTGCTCGACTTCATCAGCTACAGGCCTTGATTGATACCCAACAACCTGACGTTATTGGCCTGCAGGAAACCAAAGTTCAGGACAGCGAATTTCCCCTGGCCGATGTGGAAGCCATGGGTTACCACGTGTATTACCATGGTCAGAAAGGTCATTACGGTGTGGCACTGATGTGCCGCCAGAAACCTCAGGACGTTTTTTACGGCTTCACAGACGAGGACGAAGACGCCCAACGACGCATGATCGGGGTACGTCTGCTGGCCGATGACGGCGAGCCGGTCACCGTATGGAACGGATATTTCCCTCAGGGCGAAAACGTCGAGCACCCCACCAAATTTCCGCACAAGGCGCAGTTCTATCGCCAATTAAAGCGGCTGCTTGATGAACAGCACCGTCCTGACGAGCGCTTGGCAATAATGGGTGATTTTAATATCTCCCCTGAAGATCAGGATATTGGCATTGGCGAAGATAGCCGCAAGCGCTGGCTGCGCGAAGGTAAAGCCAGCTTTCAACCGATTGAGCGTGAATGGCTTGAAGGCATTAAAGCCTGGGGCCTCACCGACAGCTATCGCCTTTGTCACCCAGAAAACAACGAGTGGTTCAGCTGGTTTGACTACCGCTCCAAGGGCTTTGACCGCGAGCCGAAACGTGGCCTGCGTATTGACTACATTCTCGTGACGCAGCCTTTAGCCGACTGCGTTCAGGCCGCCGGGATCGATTACGCAATGCGTGGCATGGAGCGCCCGTCTGACCATGCGCCGACCTGGAGCGATTTTGCGATCACGTTAAAAGCGTCTACTTAGCCAGCTAGTGCCTGCCGCCACTGCGCGCAGGCAACCTACTCTACTAGTCAAAACTGCTCAGCCACTGGCTTGCCTCTTCATCTCCCAGGCTAGCTGCCTGCTCTAGTGCCTGCTCGGCCTGGGCTTCATCCCCCCAGGCATAGGCTAACTGACCATACTGACGCCAATCCCTGGCGGACTGGGCTTGTTCGGCCAGGGCCTGCCACGCGCTTAACGCATTGTCGACGTGCCTGGCCTGCTGCCAGGCCGTCGCCAGCAACCTTAACGTTTTTTCATCACGCTCAATATCGCCGTTTTCCAGCGCTTGGGTTAAATGCTCGGCCGCGCGCGCAGGCGTTCCTCCGGCCATATGCAGTTGAATAAGCAGCCACTGATCTTCTGGCGTCTCAAGCTTACCTAACTGCCAGGCCATTTCCCAAAGACCCGCCGCCACACCGGCCTGACCTGCCTGCTGGGCAAGCCCTGCCGCCTGACGCCAGGTTTCTATATCACTATCAGGGCTCAAACCATCCACCAGCCAGCTTAGTGCCTGCTCGTTCTGCCCGGCATGGCGCATTACGGCAAGCGCCAGCGCTTGCTGGCTTTCGTTGAGCTCTGGCGTTTGGCCAATGGCTTGCTCCAGCCGCTCTGCGGCGGCGTCCCACTGCTGCTCTTGCGCCATCAAGCCGACCAATCGCCATAACGCCTGGGTGTCCTGCTCGCCATCCAGCCACTCGCTTAGTAAGCCAATCGCCTGCTCATTTTGGCCCGCCGCGCGGCGCAGCGAGGCTTCTTCACGCAGCCAGCGCGCCGCTTGGTCTGTACCAACGCCACCGGTTTGGCGTGCCGCGGCTAAATGGTCGGCTGCCTGCGCGGGCTGATCCTGGCGAGCCAGGGCGCCGGCGGCCAGCTGATGATAGAGCGCACTCGCCCAGCGATCAGACGCATTGCCTCCACTTAAGCGCTGGGCCTGGGAGGAAGCGCGCTCGGCCACCGCCTCAACCGCACCCTCCTCCAACTGCTCCTGCAGGGCTTTCAGATCACGGATGATATCGCCAGGCAGCGGTGCATTGGCCTGGGCGACAGAAGCCCACACGCTGAACATTAGAATCCACGCTAAACGCTGCATACCGCTACCTCAACTGAAACTCTATGCGTTGTGTGGCGCGCCGTATCTGCTGGCTGCCCGCAAACTGCCATTGCGCAATCGCATCCTGCGCGGCATCTTCAAATACGCGCCGCGGCTGAGCATTGGTTACCCGAATGGAAGAGCGATCAACGCTGCCGTCACGCCGAATAATAAATTCCACCTCAACAAACCCTTCCATGCCTCGACGCTGTGCGCGTGAGGGGTACGTGGGGTTGACGCGGTTGGTGGGCGCTACCTGGCCTACACTCACCGGCTCATTAGACGGCGGTGCTTCAGCGACGGGCGCTGCTTCACGCGGCGCGGGCGCTTCGGTGGGCGTCGCGGCAGGTGCTGGTTCAGCTGGCGGCTCAGGCGTTGGCTCCGGTGCAGGGTCTGGCCGCGGCGTTGGCTCGGGCGTGGGCTCGGGGGTAATTTCCGCTAGCTCCGGCAGCTCATTATCCATTTCAACCGGCTCGAGGGGCACCTCGGGCAGCTCGACCTCAGGTAGCGTAATAGCGCTATCGGTTACCGGCGGAGGCTCAGGCGTTGGCATGGGGGGTGGCGCCTGCTGGGGAGCCGCCTGTGCAGGCTGAGGTGCAGGCGCCTCTTGCTCAGGCGCGACCTCAGGTGCTTCAACCATATTCATCGTCATGGTCATTATGGGCTGTTCGGGCTCACTTTCTGGCGGTGTTACTAATAGCGCCAGCAGCCAGAACAGCCCGACTGCCAACGTAATTCCCACAAGAAACGATACCGTATGACGTATCATGGCGCGCTCCGACTCGCCGCCACGGCCACCTGATCAACGCCAGCCTCTTTCAAGCGGTCCATGACTTCAATCAACAGCCCCGTAGTGGACTCACGATCCGCCTGGATAACGGCAGACCCCTGCTCGGTCAACATCCCGGCCACTTCGCGCCCCACCTGATGGACATCCACGGGCTTGCCGTCCACCCAAACGGCGCCTTCAGGAGTAATGGCCACCAGCACCTGGGCTTCCGGACGCGGGCTTGCCGCACTCGATTCTGGGCGTTCAATCTCGATACCGCTTTCTTTAATGAAACTGGTCGTTACGATAAAGAAGATCAGCATAATGAACACCACGTCCAGCATGGGCGTCAGATTGACCTCATTGCTTTCTGCGTTTGCGTCCATTGAACGGCGTCTACGCATCATTCTGCTCCAAGGCACGTGCCAAGCGGTCATGTAACCGCTGGTCTTCACGACGAATCACGTGCTCTAAACGACTAATAAACAATAGCCCCACCACTGCAATCGCCATACCGGTCAACGTGGGCAGCGTTGCACGCGCCACACCGTCGGCCATGGCGCGCGCCTGATGCGTGTCACTCATAGAGAGGCTATCAAAGACAGTAATCATGCCGGTGACGGTGCCCAACAGACCTAACAGCGGGCAGAGCGCCACCAGCAGTTTTAACCAGGGCAGCGGACGACGAAGCCTGGCAACCAGCGCTTCTGTCCAGACGTGGCGCAGTGTACGCGCACTCCAGCTGCGGTGGTCGCTGCGCGCAGCCCAGCGGCGAATCAACTGCCGACGGGCGGAGCGCCAGGTAATGCGGTAGTACCACCAGCGCTCTATCGCCATGCCAAACACCAGCACCGCGACCAACGCCAGCACGACCAGCACTGCACCACCGGCATCGACCAGCCGCTCTACCGGTTCAAGCCAAAGAGGTAGCGTGGGCATATCAATTCACCGCAGTGGCATGAACAGTAGATTGAGCTTCCAAATGATCTGCCAGGGTCGCACTCGCCTCGCCTTCGATCACTTGACTTAGATGACGGCTGCGGCTCGCCAGCGCCGTTTGCGCAAACAGCAACGGCACCGCCGTAATCAGGCCTAATACCGTGGTAACCAATGCTTGGCTAATCCCCCCAGCCATTAACTGCGGGTCGCCGGTACCAAACACGGTGATGGCCTGGAACGTTACGATCATGCCGGTTACCGTACCCAGCAGCCCCAGCAGCGGCGCAATGGCGGCCAGCAGCTTAACAATCGGCTGGCCCCGCTCAATGCGCGGCAACTCTGCCAGTACCGCCTCATCCAGGCGCGCTTCCAATGCTTCAGGGGTCTGGTGCTTATCCATTTCCTTAAAGCGTAGCAGTACGCGACCTAGCGGATTATGCGTCTGCAGCTGGTCAAGCGACTGGCGCTGGCGGCGCACGCGGACGCTCTGCAGTACTAAATAGATATATTGAACCAGTGCTACCAGCAGACCCAACACCCCCAGCACTACAATCACGTAACCCACGTAACCGCCTTGCTGGAAACGCTCCCAAAGGCTTGGGCGCTGGGAAAGCGCCTGTAGAACAGGCCCCTGAGTGGGGTCGATCATGAATTCCCGACTGTCACCCTGATGATAAGCCGCGAGAACATTCTGAATTTCAGCTGGCGTGCGCGGCACTTCAGCCAAGTGGTCGTTATCGCCATCCTGACGCAGCAGCGCGGTTTCGGTAAACGCGGCAAAATCACCTAAACGCACCACGTCACGCGGCGCAATAGTGCCACTAGCATCGGCTACCGGCAGCTCCAAACGCTCAGCCTGGCCGGTTTTTGCCGTTAGTATGGCCAAACTATCGACCACATCTTCCAGCTGGATACGCTCAAGCACTTCGGCATCATCCAGGCGAGGTGGCAACACTTCCTCCCGCAAGGTTAACCAGCTTTCTTCGCCTAGCGCGCTGCGCACTTCGGTGCTATGCCGGGCAAGGTTCGCAAGCAGCCCCGAAAGCGCTTCGCCCTGTTCATCTTGTCGCGCGGTTAATTCACTGGCCTGCTCAGACTGTTCGGCCTGCTGAGCTTGCAGCGCCTCACGCCGCTCTTCAGCCGACTGATGGGCCGCTCGGGCGTCTTCAAGCGCGGCGTTTAACGCTTGCTGGTCTTCCAGAAAGTTTTCCAAGCGCTCCTGGTCGCGCATTTCGGCGGCCTGACGCGCTTCACGCAGTGATGAAACGCTATCGCTTTGCGCCGAAGACACACCGCTGACAGCAAGAAGCCCCATCAGCAGGCAGGCGCCGCCCAGACGCTGAAGACGCTGGCTATTCAGGCTCATGGCTGACCTCCCTGTTGTTCTGAAAAGATTGTTCTGAAACGGTGATCGACAGCGGCAACCGCAGCAGATCCGGTGTGCGCTGGTCGGCCGCGATACGCAGACCGTTGCGCACTTCGCGTCGCGCGCGTTCATCCAAGGGCTGCCACTCGTTGCTCGCAGCGTCCCAAACGCCCCCTTCACGTGCATCAGGCGTCAGGTAATAAAAGCCGATACGGCCTACGCGCAAATAGTCCACTTCGCGCACGCTGCCTTCAGCGCTCTGCAAACGTCCGCGCCAGTTATCGATTTCACGCCCGTAGTCCAGCTCGGCTCGCCATGCTTCCAGCAAGCTATTGATGCGCTCAACCGTATCTTCGCCCTGCTGCCCTTCAGAAGTTGTCACTCGCGCCAAACGCTCATCGCGTAAAAACGGCAGGTCGCGCTCAATCCAGCGGGTTAGCTGTTCTTGCATATCCTGCTCGATCAGGGGTAGCGCGGCACGGGTCTCTTCGAGCGTATCCAGCGCGGTATTTAAACGCTGCTGGCGCTCGGCTTCCTCTGCCAGACGCACGCTTAACGAGGCGTTTGTGGCATCCATTTGGCGCGTTTCACGCTCCAAACGGCGCAGTTCTTCTAGCGCTTCTCGGGTTTCTTCATCGGCTGCGTCAATTTGCTGTTGCAGAGCCGCTTGGGTTTGCTGGGCTTCTACACTCTGGGCCGCCTGGCCCGCTGTTTCATCGCTTGCCATTAGCGTACCGCTGACTAGCACGCAGGCTAGGCAGCACCCACGCAAAACAAAGAAAGGCCTGTTCAGCACGTCGACTCTCCGTTACTGCCTAGCGGGCTTTAAAAATGGCCGCGCTAGAAACTAATTAGTTATAAGAACGATTTGCGTTTAAACTCTACGTGCCTAGCCTACCACCATTACAATAAATGACAATATTTATCATTCACATCAAGGCGCTTTTTGCTTTCTTTCGGATATAAAAAAGGGCGCCTACTGGCGCCCTGGTTATAATGCTGAATTAGCCACTTAGGCTTGGTACTTTTAAACGTTCAACATTACATAGTCTTTGGTTAGCGGAGCCAGAGGAAGCTCCCACGCCTGCTCACGGCTGACCCATATGGCTTCTGCTATTTCAGCCGCAGCCTCTACCGGCTCATCAATCACCAGCCCATAAAGCTGCGCTTCTATAGTCACGCCAGGCTCATTCGCCGCCGGTGCCGTTTGCACACCCAAAGAAAGCAGCCGATCTTCAGTGACCTGCAAACCTAGCTCTTCTTGAAGCTCACGGCATAGCGCCGCCAACGCGGTTTCGCCCGGGTCGATCTTGCCGCCCGGCTGCATAAAGAAAGCCGTGTCCTGTTTACGCACCAGCAGCAGGCGACCATCGGGATCACTCACAACGGCCGCTACAATTTTCATTACGCTGACTGTTGGCGTTACATCTGGCATGGCTCTTCCCTCTTTTTATACGTACCACTTACCACTTACCACTTACCGTTTACT
Source organism: Halomonas sp. AOP43-A1-21 (assembly GCF_052376775.1). Classification (NCBI taxonomy): domain Bacteria; kingdom Pseudomonadati; phylum Pseudomonadota; class Gammaproteobacteria; order Oceanospirillales; family Halomonadaceae; genus Halomonas; species Halomonas sp. AOP43-A1-21. The sequence continues at coordinate 85,589 of NZ_JBQSWC010000001.1, forward strand.
CTAACACTTATCGGGCTAGCGCTATTAGAATGCCCAGTCGTCATCTTCTGTGGCAATGGCTTTACCAATCACATACGAGGAGCCTGAGCCTGAGAAGAAGTCATGGTTTTCATTAGCACTGGGCGATAACGCCGCCATGATCGTCGGATCAACGTCGGTAACGCTGCTTGGGAACAGAGGCTCATAGCCCAGGTTCATCAGCGCCTTATTGGCGTTGTAGTGAAGGAACTTCTTCACATCTTCAGAGAGGCCAACCTCGTCATACAGCGACTCGGTGTAGCGCACTTCGTTATCGTAAAGCTCAAGTAGCAGCTCGTACGCATAATCTTTGACTTCCTGCTGACGCGCGGGTGTCGCTTCCGCCAAAGCCTGCTGGAACTTATAGCCAATATAGTAGCCGTGTACCGCTTCATCACGAATGATCAGGCGAATAAGATCGGCGGTATTGGTCAGCTTGGCATGGCTCGACCAATACATGGGCAGATAGAAGCCGGAGTAGAACAGGAACGACTCCAGGAACACGCTCGCCACTTTACGCATCAGCGGATCATCGGAGCGATAGCGCTCCAGAATCAGCTCTGACTTGGCCTGAAGCGTGGGGTTCTCTTCGCTCCAGCGGAAAGCGTCGTCCACATCACGCGTGGCACACAGCGTCGAGAAAATCGAGCTATACGAACGCGCATGCACCGATTCCATAAACGCGATATTGGTATATACCGCTTCTTCATGGGGGGTACGGGCATCTTCCATCAGCACCGGCGCACCAACGCTACTCTGAATGGTATCCAGCAGCGTCAATCCGGTGAACACGCGAATGGTCAGCTGTTTTTCCTGCTGAGTCAGCGTATTCCACGATTGAATATCGTTGGACAGCGGCACTTTTTCCGGCAGCCAAAAGTTGCTGGTCAGACGGTTCCACACTTCCAGATCCTTGTCATCTTGAAGGCGGTTCCAGTTAATCGCATTAACCCGCGATAAGCGTTGCGTGGTGGTCATGAAATAACTCTCATCAAAAGCGCCGTATTATATACGGCGCGTAAAAACGGATATCAGATGCTGGCGCGAGCCCCAAGCACAAAGATTAAAGCGTGCAGGAAACGCAGCCTTCTATTTCCGTACCTTCCAGCGCGCTTTGGCGCAGGCGGATGTAATAAAGCGTTTTAATGCCTTTGCGCCAGGCGTAAATTTGCGCCTTGTTGATATCACGCGTTGTGGCGGTATCCGGGAAGAACAGGGTCAGTGAAAGCCCCTGGTCTACGTGCTTGGAAGCCTCGGCATAGGTGTCAATAATCTTCTCAGGACCAATTTCGTAGGCATCCTGGAAGTAATCGAAATTGGCCTCGTTCAAGAACGGCGCCGAATAATAAACACGCCCCAGCTTGCCCTCTTTACGAATTTCAATTCTGGCCGCTACCGGGTGGATACTGGAAGTCGAGTGATTGATATACGAAATCGAACCAGTCGGCGGCACTGCCTGCAAGTTGCGGTTGTAAAGCCCGTGTGCCATTACGGACGCTTTCAGCTCCTGCCAGTCCTGCTGAGTGGGTAGCGTAATATTGCTACGCTCAAACAACCCACGGACTTTCTCGGTACGCGGCAGCCACTCTTGATCAACGTACTTATCAAAAAACTCGCCCGTTGCGTACGTGGAATCTGCAAAGCCTGCAAAGGTATCGTTATGCTCAACCGCCAGACGGTTGGACGCACGGATAGCGTAAAACGCAATGCAGTAGAAGTAGAGGTTGGTGAAGTCCAATCCTTCTTCAGAGCCGTAATAAATGTGCTCGCGCGCCAGGTAGCCGTGCAGGTTCATTTGACCAAGGCCGATCGCGCGGGATTTGGCGTTACCTTCAGCAATGGAAGGCACGCTTTTCAGGTTGCTCATTTCAGAAACAGCCGTTAACCCGCGAATCGCAATTTCAACGCTTTCGCCAATATTGCCGGCATCCATTACCTTGGCAATGTTCATTGAGCCTAGATTGCAGGAAATGTCCTGCCCCATTTGGCGATAGCCAAGGTCATCGTCATATTCTGTCGGCGTGTTCACCTGAAGAATTTCCGAGCACAGGTTACTCATATTGATACGCCCGGCAATCGGGTTCGTCCGGTTTACCGTATCTTCAAACATGATGTACGGATAGCCTGATTCGAACTGCAGCTCTGCCAGCGTCTGGAAGAACGCGCGCGCATTGATTTTCTGCTTACGAATACGCGCGTCCGCTACCATCTCGTGGTATTTCTCGGTGACGCTGATATCGCCAAACGGTACGCCGTAAACACGTTCGACATCATAGGGCGAGAACAGGTACATATCGTCGTTACGCTTGGCAAGCTCAAACGTAATATCCGGAATGGTGACGCCCAGCGACAGCGTTTTGATACGGATTTTTTCATCCGCGTTTTCACGCTTGGTATCCAGAAAACGCAGGATATCCGGGTGGTGCGCGTTGAGATATACCGCACCTGCACCCTGGCGAGCACCCAGCTGGTTGGCGTAGGAGAAAGCGTCTTCGAGCAGCTTCATGATCGGAATAATGCCCGACGACTGGTTCTCGATGCGCTTGATGGGCGCGCCAGCCTCACGAATATTGGTCAGCAGGAAGGCCACACCTCCACCGCGCTTGGAGAGCTGCAGCGCTGAGTTAATCGAGCGGCCAATCGACTCCATGTTGTCTTCAATACGCAACAGGAAGCACGATACCAACTCACCGCGCTGCTGCTTACCGCAGTTAAGAAACGTTGGTGTCGCTGGCTGGAAGCGACCGCTGATCACTTCATCGACCAGGGATTTTGCCAGTGCTTCATCACCACGGGCCAGGGTCAGTGCCACCATGCAGACGCGGTCTTCATAGCGCTCAAGGTAACGCTTGCCGTCGAACGTTTTAAGCGTATAGCTGGTGTAGTACTTAAAGGCGCCGAGAAAGCTTGGAAACCGGAATTTGTAGGCATACGCCTGCTCAAAAAGCGCCTTAATAAAGGCGAAACTGTACTGGCCCAGCATTTCTGCTTCGTAATAGCCCTCTTCCATCAGATAGTCGAGTTTTTCTTCCAGCGAGTGGAAAAAGACCGTGTTCTGATTAACATGCTGCAAGAAATACTGACGCGCAGCTTCACGATCTTTATCGAGCTGTAATTCGCCGTTGGCACCGTACAAATTAAGCATCGCGTTGAGCGCGTGATAATCCAATGTACGCGCCTCGGAGGCTCCCGTAGCCGGCCGTTTTGATTCAGCCAAGTTTTTCGTGACTAGGTTTGTCGTTTCCAAAACTCTTCTACTCCTTTGCGGACCTTGGCGACGTCGTCGTCGGTGCCAAATAATTCAAATCTATATAACAATGGCACCTGACACTTCTCTGCAATGACGCGTCCAGCCAGGCCATACGCTTCGCCAAAATTAGTGTTTCCGGCAGCAATGACGCCGCAAATAAGGCGTCGATTCTGTTCATCGTTGAGAAAACGGATCACTTGCCCTGGCACTGCGCCTTTTGCTTCTCCGCCCCCATAGGTGGGCGTGATCAATATGTAAGGTGTAGTGACATGTAGCATCGGTTCATCACGCCCAAGCGGAAGCCGTTGAGCAGCCAGACCAAGTTTCTGTACAAAACGATGAGTGTTACCTGACTTGGTGGAAAAATAGACCAGGCTGCCAGCCATTGGTGATTCAGCGGCGGCGTCCACCAACATAAATATTTACGCCAATGCTTGAATACGATCAGGACGGAAGCCTGACCAGTGGTCATCGCCTGCTACCACAACAGGAAGCTGACGGTAGCCAAGGGCTTCTACTTCTTGTTGGGCACCCGACTCAGCCGTAATATCAATAACGGTATACTCTAAACCGTGCTTATCCAGAGCGCGATACGTGGCGGTGCACTGAACACAAGCAGGCTTGCTATAAATCTGGATTGCCATGGTCATTTTTCCTTTTCATAGCGGTATTTTTCGGGTAAAGCAGCGTTAGTGCTTCACCCTCTCTAAAGACAGCACGCATACTATATATAGACCATGAGAAAATCAATTCAAGCATATATGGTATTTTTTCATCCACAGGTTATTGACAGCTCATACCCAGCATCCCCTTTAGAAATAAAAAAACCGCCCCACGAAGGAGTATATAGTGAACTTTATGTACTTCACTGAGTGAGTGAGTGAGTGCCCCATGAGCAGCGCCTTTTGGGGCATTCTTTATTTCTACACAGTGTGTAATTCCATGTGTAAAAATAGAAGCGCTTGTTCCAAGGGCTCTGCCCTCTCGCCGCAAGCGACGATTCACCCGAGGTATTTCACGACCAGCGATGTGATCGAGTGAGAGCACAGATGAAGACAACTTCCTCGGGGGTGCTTAAAAGTTAGGGGTATACGGATTTAATGGTTGATGGGGCACCTTCACCCCATCAATCTGATACCACCCTCAGATGGTTGATAGATCGACTCCGTAGTTGAGTTCCTCTGCGAAGTCCGGCAGTCCGTAACCGATGGTTTTCTTGTAGAAAGGAGAGACCTTCGCAGTCGGTGCCTTCTTCTTGTGCTTCGTGGTGTAGAGCATTCGTGCCCGCATCACCTCGAAGGAGTAACCGCGCCCTTCACGGTTCTTGTCCTTGGCCAGTCGGTTGATGGACTCCGTGTAAGCGTTGGTGACGGGCATGTCCGTCTCGAAGTAGGTCATGGTCTCTTCGCGCCAGTTTCCCACTGCCCTGACCAGATCGCTCCAGACTTCCTTTTGGCCCTTCGGGATGGTGGCTATCCACTCGTCCAGGGCGGCTTCTGCCTGGAGCCGTGTGGTGGCGTCCCAGATGCCGTAGAAGCGCTCCTTGTGCTCGTAGGCGGCCAGCAGTTGCGGGAACGCGCCTGTCCAGGTCTCCATGATGAGGCGCTCCCGGTCTGAGACTTCGTGAGCGCGTTTCAGCAGGATTTTCCGGTCTCCCTTGAGAGTCCGGCTCTGGGACGGTTTCAGCTCCTTTCTGAGGCCCTTGCGCACTCTCTCTAGGGCATCGTTGGCCATGCGCACCACATGGAACTTATCGACCACGATACGGGCCTGGGGCAGCACAGCCTTGACCGCTGCCCGGTAGGGGTTCCACATGTCCATGCTGACGATCTCGACCTTCTGCCGGTCTTTCAGCTTCATCAGGTAGTTGGTCACCACGTCCTGGCGGCGGGTGGCCAGCAGGTCGAGCAGGGTTCGCTCCTCAATGTTGGTCAGAATGCAGCGGTAGCGCTTGTTCAGGTATAGCTCGTCAATGCCCAGGATGCGGGGCGTCTCGAAGCGGTGCCAGCGCCCCAGGAACTCGGCGCGGGCGTTGAAGATGTCGCGCACCGTCTTCTCGTCCAGGCCGGTCTGTGCCGCCACAAAGGTGTAGGGGTGGTTGAAGGATTCCTTCTCCACGTACTCATGCAGCCGCAGTGTCATACGGAATCCGTCCACCATCTCCGGTAGCTGGGGCCTGAATGTTGTCTTGCAGGCCCGGCAGGTGTATCGGCGGCGGACCACCCAGAGAGTAACCCGCTTGCCGTGGATGGGCAGATCACGATAGGGAACGTCACGCTTGCCGAACCGTACGAACTCACCCTGCACGCCGCATTCCTCGCAGGCGATGGGATCGGGCACGTCCACCTGGAAGTGCATTTCGTCGTCGGTTGATTTGCAGCCCAGTACTTGGTATTGCGGCAGGTGAAGGATGTTGTCGGGAAGTTCGGTCATGGTGTTGTATAGGCGTAGGTGTCAGTCAGATCCATCCGGCTCGGCATTGGTGTTTGCTTTTTTACCCAACAAGCTGCTGGAAACGAAAAGTAAGGCACCGAGGACAATTGCAATATCAGCCAGGTTGAAGGCCGGCCAATGCCAGTCTCGCCAATAGAAATCAAAGGAATCCACAACATAGCCGCGAAAGACCCGGTCAATCAGGTTGCCCATGGCGCCACCGAGGATAAGACTGTAAGCGATGGCTTCTCCTTTATGACGATTTTCAAGGATCAGCTTGATCAGAAAAATCGAGACCACTACCGCGATTCCGATAAATAAGTAGCGCTGCCAGCCTCCACCATTCGCAAAAAGACTGAATGCGGCACCGGTGTTCCATAGGTGCACCCAGTTAAAGAACGGGGTCACCGAAACATACTCGCCATAGGCCATTGATTGCTGCACCAGCCACTTTACAGCCTGATCAGACGCTGCCAGCAGGCCCGATATGGACAATAGGGCATACGGCGAGAGCTTTTTGCCAATAATGAGCATTATTTAACCCTTCAACGCCAAAATGCGTCTGGCACCGTTAAGTACAATGCCCCCCGCGATGGTGCCGATAATCAGATCCGGATAATTGGAACCGGTCCACGCGACCAGGGCGCCGGCGGTGATGACCCCCAGGTTGATCACCACGTCGTTGGCCGAGAATATCCAGCTTGCCTTCATGTGCGCCCCGCCTTCCCGATGTTTGGATATGAGCAGCAGACAACTGGTATTGGCAATCAATGCGACGAATGCGATAGCCATCATCACCAGCGATTCAGGCTCACTACCGAATACAAAGCGTCTCACCACCTCTACGAGCACGCCCACAGCCAAGATCAGTTGCAGTACACCAGCAAGATGCGCGGCACGTACCTGCATTTTCACGCTATGTCCAACCGCATAAAGGGCAAGCCCGTACACCGCCGCATCGGCAAAATTGTCCAGGGATTCTCCAATCAGGCCGGTGGACTGGGCGATCAGACCGGCAGTCATTTCCACCACGAACAGAAGTGCATTGATGCCGAGCAACCAGCGCAGGGTCCCGGATTCTTGCTTAGCAGAAGCTGCCGAAAACTCGGCGGCCTTGATGGTCTCCGGATTTGCAGCGACGGTTTCCTGAAGCGAGGCGCCTAGCCCCAAGGTCTTCAGTTTCGAGGTGACGGGCTCGACCTCGCCGTCATGCACGACCTTCAGCCGGCGGTTCGACAAGTCGAAGGACAGCGCCCGAATCTCCTCAAAGCCGTTCAGGGCTAGGCGAATCATTCGTTCTTCTGATGGACAGTCCATCTTCGGCACGGCATAAACACTGACCCATCTCCCTGGCGCCTCGGAGGAGGCCTGTATATCGGTATCCGCTGCGGACGTTGCATCACCGCCACAGGCGCCACCACAGGATTTGCTCATGATACGACTCCACTTGAACAATGTTGTGGTACCATTTAAAACTATAAAGCTACTATAAGGTCAATAGAGTAAAGAATCCGTTGGGGAGGAGGCTGATGCGCATTGGTCAGTTGGCGCAGTTGGTAGGGGTCGAAACACAGACGATCCGCTTCTATGAACAGCAGGGCTTGTTGCCGCCGCCTGATCGGCAGGACAACGGTTACCGTGTCTATACCGAGAAGCATGGTGAGGGGCTGGCCTTCATCCGTCGCTGCAGAATCCTGGGCCTGTCACTGGCTGAGATTCACGAACTACAGAGCTATCAGGACGACCCTCATCAGCCTTGTACCGCCGTCAACGCCTTGCTCGATGATCACATCTCTCATGTGCGGTCGCAGATAACCGCTCTGCAAGCGCTTGAGAAACAACTCGTTTCACTGAGAGCGAGTTGCAACGATGACCGGGAAGTTGAGGCGTGTGGGGTTCTTGCTGGAATTAGCGAAGGAAACATGCACCAGCAGTAGGTGAAGCATCAACCAGATAATCCGATGAGATGCCGGTCTGTCTCACTCTCATGCAAAGGTAAGATCAACCATTTAATCCGCTTACCCAAAGTTAGCAGTGGTCGTACCACCATACCCATACTGTAGCTGGAGGTTGCCACAACAAATTGGCCGCCCGTGGCTCTGGTCGCAAAGCGAACATTCGAAGTGGTGCCCAGAGCGCCATCTTCCAGCCGTAAAAGGCCAGGGATTTCGTTGAGACCGAAACCCAGCTACTGCGCCGTTTTCACAAACTTCAGCCTATCAAACTCGCCAGTTACTACGCGTCTGTTAAGTAAAAGTATTTGAAGGCTTCTCGATCACTCTACCTTTAGATTTTGCTGGTATTGCAGCATTTGCTCCATCATCAGCTGCATTTGATCCATGCGCTCCTGCATCATCTGAATTTGTTGCTCGTTAGACAGACTACCACCATTCTTTGATTTACCGCCGCCGTTCATCATGTGCTGACCTCCCATCATGCCGTTTTGTCCACGCATCATGCCGGGGCCCATCATACCGTGATGCATAAAACCCATTTGCTCTTGCATCGCCTCCCTGTGTTCTCGCATCAATCGTTGCCGTTCTTGCGGTGAAGCTTCATCAGGAATGCGTTGCATCAGCTGGTTCATGTGAGACCAGTTCTGGTGCATCTGTTGCATTTGCTCCTGATCCATCATCATGCCAGGACCATGCCCTTGCCATGAGCCTTGATCACCATGCGCTAGCACGAATGCAGGAAAAACCAACAACGCAGCGGTTGCTGTAAGTCCTTTAAATGAAATCATAAAGTTTACCCTCGAAATAAAATTAGACGTCCACACCATCGCACTTATCATTGTAGATCTTTATCCAGACAAACGCCGATTTTGACGACTACTAGTGTAGATTAGTTATTGACCCTGTAGTGGCTACAGGGTTTTAAATTGCATCATTTGTACGAAAACCGGAGCCGAGAAAATGAGCAAACCCTGCAATGGGCAGTGTGGTAGTGAAGACTCTGTCGTAGATGACAAGTTTCAGGGACGCGCCACCGACGAAACAGGTAGCCAGCTAAGCACCTACAAAATACCAAAAATGGATTGTCCCTCGGAAGAGCGAATGATTCGAATGGCACTGACTGGCGTTGAAAACATTCAGTCGCTGTCATTCGATTTATCGGGTCGTACATTGGAAATTATCCACCATGGAGAAACCGGTCCTATTACCAGCAAACTGGAAAACCTGGGCCTGGGTGCTTCCTTGCAGCGGACAGAAGACGCCAGCGCTGAATCCGTCAGAGCGGCTGAATCTTCTAAGGCCAACGAAAGCGAAGAATCCGGCACTTTATGGATACTGCTGGCAATCAACGGCCTGATGTTTCTGGTCGAGATGACGATGGGCCTGATCGCCCAGTCCGCTGGCCTGATTGCAGACTCGCTAGACATGCTTGCCGATGCCGCCGTCTACGGTCTCGCACTTTACGCCGTTGGGCACGGCATCAAAATGCAGGTCAGAGCGGCCCATGTGGCAGGCATCCTCCAGCTTATCCTTGCCGCTGGGGTATTGGTTGAAGTTAGCAGACGTTTTCTGTTCGGCAGTGATCCTCAGTCGTTAATGATGATGGCCGTCGCCTCTGTTGCTCTCATTGCGAATATCAGTTGCCTGCTCCTGATCGCAAAACACCGTGAAGGCGGTGCTCACATGAAAGCCAGCTGGATATTTTCAGCCAACGACGTGGTCATCAACCTGGGGGTAATACTTGCGGGGCTGCTCGTTGCCTGGACCGGGTCCAACTACCCAGATCTGATTATTGGCGGAATTGTCGGTGGCATCGTCTTGATGGGTGCCAAACGCATACTGGCACTGAAAGGCTGAACCTTTCGGGGGCAGGCGGTCGATTATCGGCTTGCCGTTGCCAATCTACGGGGAGTAAACATCAATGCACAGTGAACTGAAGCCATCCTATATTGCGGAGCTTGAGGCGACAGGCAGGGCGGAAGGCGCAGGCGATTTCCAGACAGCCTTCACCCATCTGGAACGTGCCCATATCCTCAGCCAGAAATATGCTCTGGCGCACGCTGCAACCCACTTACGGATGCTCAGACTGGGTTGGCGAACAAGAGACGTTCGTGAGGTGCTGGGGCAGTTGACCCGAACCATTGCCGCCCTGGTCTTTTCCCGAATTTGGGTTCCGGTCGGAAACACCGGTCGTGCAAACGTCAGCGCGTTTGCACCCATGCCGGTGCCCGAGGATTTGGCAGTGGTGCTTTCGGAGGCGGAGGGAAGGCGTGACTAGAATGTTCGCTTTTTTAATGAGCTGATTTCGAGGTATTTGACGACCGGCGATGATCGTTTAAGATGAAGTTGCGGTACAGGGAGAGGTCCCGATGGCCGCGACCGGCGATGAGGGGCGTGCCGTTAATGGCTAACCCCCGAATCCCTCTCTTCCAGCAACTCCCTCAAGAAGCTCGCCCGCTTGGTGGCATTGCTTACCGATTTCACGATGGACGCAAAATCACTAGCCTGCGCGACAATGTGTATCTCTGCCTCGGCACGGGTAATCGCCGTGTAAAGCCACGCACGGTCTGAGATGCGACCCTTCTGGACTGCCACGATGATTCTCGGGAACTGGCTTCCTTGAGCTTTGTGGAGCGTGATTCCGTAACCAAGCTCCATGCAATCGAAGACTTCATCCGTAATTGAAATGGCCTCTCCGGTATCCAGGGTCACGATACCAAATGTTTCTTGGCCATCCTGAGTGTCGCGCTCTGTTGAGGATAAGATGCCAAGTGACCCATTCTGAATGCCGATGTTGTAGTTGTTCCTGGTGAAGAGGATCGGGTCGCCCACTCTCATATCGAGGAAGAATTCATCGCCATGCAGCCTAAACTGCAAGCGCTCCCCATCGGGGTTGATCAGCTTTTGGCATTCACGGTTCACCTCGCCAACGAGAGCCTTGGTGGCTCCGATGATCTGGGTGTTATAGGGTGACTCCGCGTACAAGGATTTGCACTTATCGACCACCTGCTGCGGAGGCGTCTCGTGGAACGTGATTGCGCCAACCGATAACGATGGAGGCACCTCGCCCCGATTGATGGTAGTCGAGTATTCCGGGATGCTCGTTGAGCCTTCTTGGCGTTTGACGATGTTCAACTCAACCGTAGCGATTGCGCCGGATTCAACGATGTCTGAGAGGACTTTGCCACATCCGATGGCTGGCAGCTGGTTCGGATCGCCTGTCAGGATGATACGTACTGAAGGATCGAGGTGCGTAACGATCCGATACATGGTCGGGAGGTCGATCATACTGGCTTCGTCGATGACCAGAAGATGCTTCGGCTCATCTAATGACGGCGAGATCGGCTCTTCCCGTAACAGGCGAGCAATCGTCATGGTGAAGAATCCGATGCTCTCGTGCAGTCGCATGGCTGCTCGCCCCGACAGTGCGACGGCATGAACCTTATAGCCTAGTGCGGCATAGGCTTTGAGCACGGTACTAAGGACCGTGGTCTTGCCCGTACCGGCACCACCCGTGATGCAGGACACCGAATTCGTCAGGCTCGACTCAACCGCTCGGAACTGCTGCTCGGTCAGGTCGTAGGGCAACTCCTGAACGGCCTCGGTGAGCGCCTTGAAAACGGATTCATCTTCATCCTTGTTGGCGGCCAGGGCCTTGAGCCGCTTGGCAACGACCGACTCCATCATGATTTGGGCGGTGGGATGGTAGGTGCCGGTCTCTGGCCTGAGAATGAACTGGCCGTTGCGATAACCGCTGGCGAATGCCTCTGCAACCAGAGTTTTATCGCCTAGCAGTTTGATCATCTCGGGCCTGAGCGCCTGATGAGTGGCGTAGGTGTGCCCCTTTTCTACCTCTTTTCGTATCGCGCTTTCTAAAGCAGCTGCGAGCCGCATCGGTGCCGATTTCTCCATACCCATCTGTTCAGCAATGGTATCGATATCGGCAAAAGACATCCCGAATCCGAGCAATGCGTAAGGATTGCTCTTGAGTATCTCAACGGTACGATTATCGTGGTATTTCAGGATGCGTTGCTGAATGCGCAGCGGCACTCCCAGAGAGGCCAACCAGTTGGCATGCGCGAGGTTTTTGTACTTGGCGTACCCGTTGTATAGCGCGGTTACCGAAACCTCGCTGAGAACCTCCCTGAGGCGGCCTCTGTGCTCTGAGGTCTCGAACTGGAGCATGGGGTGCAGTTCACTGCCAAAAGCGTCCCAGAGGGCTCGTGCTTTAGCCTCACCGATACCGGTGAACTCCTTTTCATTGGCAATGAAGCGGATCAGCGCCTCGCCCGTTTCCGGCAGCATGCACTCCATCTCAGCTGGGGCATCATACAAATGCTGCTGAAGCTTATAATCGCCTGCTTGAACGGTCTCCAGCGTCCTTACGCCACGCACCCGCCATTGCTGACCAACAGACGGCTTGATAGGCAGGGACTGGTTTTCGCATCGGATGCTAACGATGTATTTGCCCGAGTTGATTTTGTAACTGTCGGCTTTAAGGGGAATGCCCGTGAAGATCGCGTATTTATAGCCGTTGTGTTGGCAGCTGGTGACACGGAAATACTCTTCATGCATCGGGCGCGACTCCGAACTCTGTGAGGACTTCAGACAGTTCACCGTAACGTTTTAGCTTGGCTTCGAGGGTTGCCACCCGGGCCTTCAGCTCAATGTTTTCCTGCTCCAGCACTGAGAGCCTTCTCGATTCCATGGCTCTTTGGTTGACACTAGGGTCGTAGCGCTTCGGTTCTGACCGCTGGGCCTGGGCGGTTTCGGTCAGTTCTGGCAGAACACCCCGATCACGCAGGCTCTGCTCCAGATTCTCCAGTGCCGATTTAATGGCCGGATTCTGGCGCAACGCGCTCTTTCCGATGCCTATGGCTTTGGCCACTTCGCCACGGTTTAACTGGCCCCGAAAGATGATCTGCTTAAAATCGTCATCCGTTTGGGTGGCCACCCAGCTCTGGAAGGCACTCAGGTTCTGACGTGCTCTTTCCTGACCATTACTCATCCATTTCCCCCAAGAGCTTTTTGATCGCTGTTAGAAATCCGCGAGGTAGGATTTCCGTACCCAGCTCATCTTTCACTTGGCCCAATGCGTTCGCTTTGAATCCGAGTTTCTCCAGCCATTCCTCGGTGCAGACGGTTTGCAACGCCTTGATCTCGTTCTCCGAACAGATCCCCTTTAACGAGGGCAGCAGCTCCACACTGGCTTCAGACTGGGGCTCCACATAGGTCGTCGGTCGCTTATCAATCACGATCTCGGTTGTGCTCTTGAGCATGTTGGCTTCGCTTCTGTAGCGATCCCGCTCACGAATGATTTGTCCAAAGAGGGCACGCACCGCCGCGTCCTCAATGCGCTCCAGAAGTTGGTGATCCTGGCTCATTCTCTTGGGTGGCCCTACCGGTGGTTTCTTCGTGGTGGTCTTCGCTTTGGCAGCCCACGCTTCGACCAGATCCCGATAATGCTTGTTTGCGGTGGCACGGATCGACTGGTAGCCAACACCGCCATCTTCCTCGGATACGCGCCCAATGGTGGTGATGGAAAAGTCCCGAGCACCGGAGTCGAAGTAGGCACTCAACGTTTCGTGGAGCTTAACCAGAGAGGCCTTCGTCTTGGCGGTCTTGCCGTCTTTAAGGGTGTCCAGAATCGCATCAACATCAATGTTCATCGGACACCTCCAAGGCCGGAATCCGTTTGAGAGCGCCCGACGACAGCGTGATCGGGGTGATTTGTTTGACTGCCTCAAACCCGGATTTCAGCAGTCCATCGTTCTCCAGGTACTCTTGCGCTTCGATGTAATTTGTTGCGATTCGGTAGCCTTCCATTTTGTCGTCTGGTTCCGCGATCTTAGCCATCTTTCGAATGAGAGCATTACCCACGATCAACTGCGTGTTTTCGTCCATTTCCAAAAAGACGGGCTTGTACCCGGAGCGGGCCATCATGCGACTCAAGGCGTTGGTACGCTTGGCAATCGCAGGCGTCTTGCGCAGATCATCGTGTAGATCGGGATAGAACTCAGCGTCCTCGCAGAGCAAGGACAGGTGCAGCAATTCCGAGTCGGTTTCGATGAATTTCATGCTGACATTGAGGTCTTCCGCAGACCCCACAGCGACCAGCTTTTGACGGTCATCGTCCTCAGTTCGCCCATTCTCGATCTGGATCACTTTGTTGATCAGATTGAAGATCGCGATGTAGTCCTTGGCGTACTCATCTGCCTCCACGCGCTGCTTTTCGTACCGGCGCTCCAGAGCCTGAAGTTCGCCATGCTTGAGAAACGGCTTACCGGTTTCCTCGGCGATGAACAGCTCATCCTTCAGGGCCTCTAATTGGCCTTCAATCTCGACGGCCAGTTCAGCCGCCTGATGCGCCTTGTAGCTGACCTGATTGAACTTGGAATTCAGCGCTGGCAAGTAGGTTGCATCGGTGATGTGAAAGCGACAGCGGGGGCAGTTTTCAGGGCCATGGGGTACCGGGCTATAAACCCTGGTATTAGCTATTGTTGAATCCCTGATTAACGGGCCACCATTCCAGCAGCCACCAACGGTGGACAGTTCATCCGAACACACGGAGTTGCCGCCGACCAGGCACAGTCCGGTGGCCCGCTCTTCCCAGCCAATCGGATTTCGGTTCGCCAGTGTAGCTTCGACAGAATTGTACTGATCACCGTGGAAGGCAGCGCGGAGTTGGATCTGCCTCATCTCTGCGTCCTGAAGAAAGTTCTTCAGGGACGCTTCCCCGCGCTCAACCAAAGCGGAGTACGCCTCATTCATTTTCTCGGCCATCACTGAGGGCGTGATCTTGTTGTAATAGATCGTCATTAACAGCCGGGTATGACCGGCCAGAAGCTTGGAGATCACCGGCAACGGCAGATCGGTGTCCATGGTGTAGCAGGTGATCAACGACACGCGGAGGCTGTGCAGGGGGTATTCCGTTGCCTTCTTTTCTGACTCCTGCCCCTCGTAGTCATCACCGTAGTCTTTCACAAACCGTAGACGGTGCCCGTCTCTCATCCTCAGGCCCGACTGGAACAAATCTTCTTCCAGTTTCGACAACAAGCGATACCAAGGACTCATGAAAGAGTTTGTGCTGATCGGGAAGGCGGAATTTCGGTCTCGAAACAAAAAGGCAAACTCGCCCATTTCGGCTAATTGCTTCTTGGATTTGGTCTTGCCAATATAGGTAGCCGAAAGCTCTGCGCCACTGATCAGTCGGTTAATCGGGTTGTATTTTTCCTGCCAGTTGCGGAGCTTTTCCAGCCAATACAGCAGTTCTTCGTGCTGCCACGGTATGGTATACCCTCGCTGAATTTCGTCTTTGTTTTGATCGGCGGTTTTGTTGGTCGAGACATAGAGTCCGGTGGCATAACTCTCCGTCATCGAGTCATAAATGCGCCGGAAGACCCCTTTCTGGTAGGGCCGCTTCGGGGTCCCGTACCTGAATGGGTGCTGGATGTTCTCGACCCAATGACCGCGCTCGTAACGCCAGGTATCGCCTTCGCCGGAGTCCAGAAACCGCACCTGTAGAGAGCGAAGAGGCAGATGGAGTTTGGTAAATAGAAACATCGCCATCACAGGCGACCAGACCTCATGGATATCAACTTTCCTGCCGTTCCTGGTCACAATCCGTGTACGGGCGACGCAGTCCGGATCATCGGGATCAATGACTTCCAGAGGCACTTCCATCCACGCCTGATTGCCACATTGAAGATGGTTGAGGGCCCACTGCCAGTCCCGGAAATGAAACCCGACCCATGGCGTTTTATTGCCGGGATCATCGGTTGGATAGGGGCAGAGAATGTGCCTAGCTTGCTGAATATAGCGATAGGGTAACGGGCTGTGGACGGTTTCGGTGTTTGATGTGTTTCCCTTGATTTTATCGAACGGATTAGAGAATAGAGGTCGTTCGACGCCGTCATCGCACTCGGCGCTTAGATGGTGCTTGAGGATGTGGTCGCATAATTCGACCGTGTGCGAAACGTGTTTAGAGTTCTCAGAACTCGCTCCACTATTAACCAGAAAGGCCTCAAACTCTTCACTGGACACTTTATGGCCGCTCGGATGGCCCTTGAACATTGTGGCCACATCAGTGGCATACGAGGCTTTCGCGTTCAAATAAAGAAGAAATTTTCTTATACCCGCCAAACGCTGACCAACGCCTTTGTCTTGCGTTTTTAGCCATTCGGCGGCGTACTGCTGCCATTGCAGCCAGTCGTGCCCCAGTTCCTCAGTCACCCACCCCAGCGTCAGATCCGTGGTGTAGCCTTTCCCTTTTAGTTTTTGGGTCATGTTATCGCTTCCCTAACCGTGGATTCTTGCCGGTGAAGTGGCCGTTTGGATCGAGGTCTTCAAAGCCGTGTTCTGCCAACGTCTTCCAGTCGAAAGACACGGGGGTCTTTTCCTTATCCGATCCCAACTGAAGCTGTTGTGTTGCCTGGGACAGCGCTTCTGAGACTTTCACACTGGGGGGCATGGTGTAAGGAACCTGAGACTCCAGGCTTGCGTGATGCAGGCACTTTTTGCGAATGAGTGGATCGACCCCGGCATCCGTCAATCGGCGGCCATAATTGTGGCGATGGCCATGAGGATCGAGCCCTACGCTCTTGTTGGGTTCGAGGCCAATTCGTCTTAATCCTGCGGCATAGCTTTGGGTGAAGGCGTTGTAGGTATAGGGATTGCCCAGATAGCGAGAGTCGAAGCTGATAAACGCATAGGGGTGATGGCACTCCAACGATGCACGGAAAACCAAATACTGTCGCCACAGCAACATGAATATCCGAGCAAACTCCTGCGGGAAGAAATACGCCTCCAGGTAACCATCCTTGTGATCCAGGGTTTTGGATTTCCAGCCAAGATGCTGGGTGTTTTGCATCTCCTGACGCGGTATGCGTGAATACTTTTCTTGTAGGTACGCCTTGCGGTTTTTTATCCCTTTTCGGGACTTCCATCCTTCAGGTGCCTTGCCTTCTATCTCGTTGTAGATCCTCACGATTGCCCGATCCGGATCGGAGGGAGCCTCGAAGACATCTGTGACCCAAAGCAACAGTGCTTCGCTACGCCTCAAACCGGCCGCGTGCATCAGGAGCAAAATAAGCTTGTCCCGCAGCGCAACTCGCGGGTCTTTGGCTCCTCCCAAGCCCTTCATGTAGAAGTCTTCAAACTTTCCCGTAGGGAAGGCAATCGCATCGTCATTGGTTCTTGCCAGAGGCGTTCTGCCCTTGATGCTGCGGGCTCTCTTGACAGTATTGTTGATCGACTTGTCTTTGATGTGTCCGAGGAAATCGTTCTGGTTGCGCCTAAACCAAGCGGCATACTGGATGCGCTCCTCATGTCGAGTGGCTGTCCGCAAGGTATTAAGAGGCTTGCCCAGACCTTTGTCCGAGAGCCAATTGGTGAAATTCGTCAGATTGTTGATGTGTCGATGTATCGTGCCATTACTGGCCGGTATCCAATAAAGGCCAGAGGGATCCAATCCATCTTCACCGATGGTGCCGCTGTAGAGCCGTCGGACAAAGCCCGCGAACAACGCTTCGGGTTCATCGAACATGCCTTCGTTGGCATCCATGAACTCGATGAGGAGCCTAATCGACTGAATATGGTTAGTGATTGTTGAAAGTGAGGTGCCATTTAGGTGAAGGCTAAGCACATAATCTGTGACTGACCCCAAAACCCCTTGGTCGGTCAGAATGACCGGGATCTCTGTGGCCACTCCACTTTTGTCCTGAACTACCTTGGCTGTAACCTTCGTTGCAAACATTCTTGAATCCTACACATCTTACACAGTATTTACTATACATATAGCGTAGTCTTCAGAAAAAAGAAACCCCCATTAAGGGGGTTTTTATCAAAATTACACAGTTCTATGTACTATACAGAAACGAAGGGGGCGGTCTCTTGTAGACGCCAAAAGCTGGCATCTTAGCTTACATAACGCGTAATTAAGCGATAGCAGCCTGGTAACGACGCTCAACGTCTTCCCAGTTAACCACGTCAAAGAACGCAGAAATATAGTCAGGACGCTTGTTCTGGTACTTCAGGTAGTAAGCGTGTTCCCAGACGTCCAGACCCAGCAGCGGCGTGTTGCCGTGCATCAGCGGGCTATCCTGGTTCAGGGTATTTTCTACCACCAGCTTTTTCTCTGGCGTAACGCTGAGCCATGCCCAACCGCTACCAAAACGGCCTACAGCCGCTTTTTTGAACTCTTCTTTAAAGGTGTCCAAGCCGCCCAGCTCACTTTCAATGGCTTTTGCAACATCACCCTGGGGCTGACCGCCACCATTGGGTGACATCATTTGCCAGAACATGGAGTGGTTAGCATGACCACCGCCGTTGTTAATAACCGCCTGACGCTTAGCTTCAGGTACGCGATCCAGATTAGAGACGAGCTCTTCAATCGCAACGTCCTCAAGACCCGTGCCTTCTAGTGCAGCATTGAGGTTATTTACATACGTTTGATGATGACGCGAATGGTGGATTTCCATGGTCATCGCATCAATATTCGGCTCGAGAGCGTCATACGCGTACGGCAGTTCGGGAAGTGTATGTGCCATATTATCATCTCCTTGAGTGGCTTTCGTTGCGTTCACTACTAATAGGTGCGGCCAACCGACACCTTTTTCAACCGCCCTGGCGGCGTTTTCTCATGTCGTGCCCGTACTTTAGCTAACAACGGCGTGTTTATCTAATACATGCATACGAAAAAGCCGGCTAACAAACGAGCCGGCTTAAAATCACTGGCCTAAAGTGCAATCCGGCGTAGCGATTTATAGCTTGCTTTCAAGCTCGGGCAGAATCTCGAACAGATCGCCCACCAGGCCGTAGTCGGCCACCTGGAAGATCGGCGCTTCGTCGTCCTTGTTGATCGCAACGATCACTTTGGAGTCTTTCATGCCCGCCAAGTGCTGAATGGCGCCGGAGATCCCCACCGCGATATACAGATCTGGAGCGACGATTTTACCGGTTTGACCAACCTGCATATCGTTGGGTACAAAGCCTGCGTCCACCGCGGCGCGCGAGGCGCCTACCGCCGCGCCCAGCTTGTCGGCAATCCCGTTAAGCAGTTTGAAGTTGTCGCCGTTGCCCATGCCGCGGCCACCGGAGATGACGACCTTGGCACCGCCGAGTTCGGGGCGGTCAGACTGCGCCAGTTCTTGTTTCACAAAGCTTGACTGGGTGTTCTCGACCACCACGTCTACCGCTTCCACCGTGGCGCTACCGCTATCGCTGACCGCGTCAAACGCGGTGGTGCGTACGGTCATCACTTTAAGCGCATCATCGCTTTTCACCGTGGCGATGGCGTTGCCCGCGTAGATCGAGCGCTTGAAGGTATCCGCGCTTTCCACCGCAATCACGTCAGACAGCTGGCTGACATCTTTCAACGCGGCCAAGCGCGGCAGGACGTTTTTGCCCGTGGTGGAGGCGCTGGCCAATACGTGGGTGTAGTCGCCGGCCAGCTCGACCAGCAAGGCGCCCATGGGCTCGGCGAGCTGGTGGGCATAGACGGCGTTATCCGCCACGCGCACTTTGCTGACGCCGTCCAGCTTGGCGGCCGCGTCGGCGGCGGCTTGAACGCCTTCCCCGGCGATCAGCACGTCAATATCGCCACCGATCGCTTTGGCGGCCGCCACCACGTGGGCGGTTGCGCCCGCCAACTGGCCTTCATGAAGGTCGGCAAGTACCAGAATGCTCATGCGTTCGACTCCTCTTAAAGCACCTTGGCTTCGTTTTTAAGTTTATCGATCAGTTCGTCCACGGAGGCGACCTTGATGCCGCCTTTGCGCTCGGCCGGAGATTCCACCTTGAGCAGGCTGACCTTGGACGCCACCTCGACGCCGTAGTCGGCGGGGGTCTTGACGTCCATGGGCTTTTTCTTGGCCTTCATGATGTCCGGAAGCTTGGCGTAGCGCGGCTCGTTCAGGCGCAGGTCGGTGGTCACAATCGCCGGGAGCGTCAGCGCAATCGTCTGCAGACCGCCGTCGATTTCACGGGTGACGTTGACCTTGTCACCATCGACAGCCACTTCCGAGGCAAACGTGCCCTGAGGCAGATTGGTCAGCGCAGCGAGCATCTGGCCGGTTTGGTTATTGTCAGTGTCGATCGCCTGTTTACCCAGAATCACCAACCCCGGCTGCTCTTCATCGACGACGTTGGCCAGCAGTTTGGCAACCGCCAGTGACTCGGCCCGTTCGTCGGTTTCGATATGCAGGGCGCGGTCGGCGCCCAGCGCCAGCGCGGTACGCAGCTGTTCCTGGGCGGCCTTGGGGCCAATGCTGACGGCAACGACTTCCGTGGCCACGCCCTTCTCTTTGAGGCGCAGAGCCTCTTCCACGGCGATTTCGCAGAAGGGGTTCATGGCCATTTTGACGTTGGTAAGATCCACGTCGGAGTGATCCGCTTTAACGCGGATCTTGACGTTGTAATCGATGACGCGTTTAACCGCGACGAGTACTTTCATAGGTTCCTCGCTTGGCTGGTGGCAAAAGCCGTTTACCCAAGTCGGCACCCGCTTTGCGGACACCGCTTATAAAAGAGTCAGCCTCGCCATGGTGACGTAATGGCAAGGCTTCGATAAATTCATGCAAGCGTTTGATAGGTACGCAATCAAAAAACCCTATCAATTTGCCACAGCCTGCTGGGTGGCAACAATACCCATTCTCAGCGCAATGGTCGAAGGACTGCCCTAAATAGCACTACCTGTGGCTCACTTAGCCGGAAAGGCGGGTTTTACCATCGTAGGCGTGACCTGACACAGGTATTATGCCTATCATGGAGTATAACCAGAAGCAAACGACCGTTTTAAATTAAGGCCGTGTTTTTATAAGGCACTGCACTTATGAGAATAAGGAGAAACCAGGTGGAAAATGTTGAACGCGATGTCATGGACTTTGATGTAGTGATTGTAGGCGCGGGTCCGTCCGGACTTTCCGCAGCCTGCCGCCTGATGCAGCAAGCCAATGAAGCCGAACAGGAGCTGACCGTTTGTGTTGTGGAAAAAGGCTCTGAAGTCGGTGCACACATTTTATCCGGCGCTGTTTTTGAACCGCGGGCTCTGGCGGAGCTGTTTCCTGACTGGCAAGAGCGTGGCGCTCCCTTAAACACCCCCGCCACTCGTGACGATGTTTACCTGCTTAAAGACGCGCACAAAGCTCAAAAGCTGCCAAATGCCGTAGTGCCCAAGAGCATGCACAATACCGGCGGCGATATCACCCGCTATGTGATCAGCGCCGGCAATCTATGCCGCTGGCTCGCCGAACAGGCAGAGAGCTTGGGCGTTGAAATCTTCCCGGGCTTTGCCGCACAGGAAGTGATTATTGAAGAAGATGCCGTACGCGGAATTATCATTGGCGATATGGGTGTGGCCGCTGACGGCACGCCGAAAGATGGCTATATGCCCGGCATGGAGCTGCGTGCCAAGTACACGCTGTTTGCCGAGGGCGCGCGTGGCCATTTAGGCAAGCGTCTTATCGAGCACTTCTCTCTTGATTCAGGGCGCGATCCGCAACACTACGGCATTGGCCTGAAAGAGCTGTGGGATGTGCCCGCCGACAAGCATGAACCTGGGCTGGTGGTACACGGGTCTGGCTGGCCACTGGACAAAAACACCCACGGCGGTTGGTTTCTTTACCACGCTGAGAACCAGCAGGTGGTAGTAGGCCTGATTATGGATCTGGGTTACCAGAACCCTTGGCTTTCGCCTTTTGATGAGTTCCAGCGCATGAAGCACCACCCGACGCTGAGCCAATACCTGGAAGGGGGCAAACGAGTTGCTTACGGGGCGCGTGCCTTGACGAAAGGCGGTTTTAACAGCCTTCCGAAAATGACTTTCCCTGGCGGCCTGCTAATCGGCTGCGATGCAGGCACATTGAACTCCGCCAAGATTAAGGGCTTGCATACAGCAATGAAGTCCGGGCTGGTAGCCGCTGAAAGCGTCTTTGAAGCGATTAAAGGCGGTGACGAAGGTGCGCAGGAGCTTGTGAGTTTTACTGAGAAATGGCAAGCCAGCTGGGCGTATCAAGAGCTCAAAGAGACTGCTAGCTTTAGCCCGGCCATGCATAAATACGGCACGGTGGGTGGTGGCGCCTATAACTTCGTCAACCAGTTGCTGGGCAACAAACTGCCCAATGTGCACGACACCACCACGGATCATGGCGCGCTAAAGCTTGCGTCTGAGTTCGAAAAAATCAACTACCCTAAGCCTGACGGCAAGCTGTCTTTCGATAAGCCTTCTTCGGTGTTTCTCTCCAACACCAACCACGAAGAGGATCAGCCGTGCCATCTGCGCCTTGATGATCCCAAAATCCCTATCCAGGAAAACCTGCCCAAGTACGCCGAGCCTGCTCAGCGCTACTGCCCAGCTGGGGTTTATGAAGTGGTGGAAGATACGGCGGGCGAACCACGCTTTCAGATCAACTTCCAAAACTGCGTGCACTGCAAAACCTGTGATATTAAAGACCCGGCCCAGAACATCAACTGGGTAGCGCCAGAAGGCGGCGGCGGCCCCAACTATCCGAACATGTAATACCCACACCTGCTCTTTAGAGCACGTCCAAACGCCAGCCTAAACCTTACACGTTCAGGCTGGCTGAGCGGGCGGCTCCAGCCGCTCAATGGGGGCCCGGCGAGCAATCAAGCGTCGCCGTCCTGCCTGGACAAAACGTACATCAATCACCGGATCAGCAGGGTTACCCTCAACAGACGCAATCTCTCCCTCACCAAATACCGCATGATGCAGCCGCTGCCCTGGATAAAAGGGTTCGCCCGGCGCATAAGAGGCCTTGGGCTCCCGAACCTCAGGCACCGCGAGGGTAATGTCATCGCGCCCCAAGCGCTCTAGATAGCGTTTAACAATAGCGGGTGACGCCACGCTCAGGGTAGCGCTGCCAGGCGCACTCTGCGCCAGACACTCAGCAATACGCATACTGTCCTGCCACGCGCTTTCAGCGATAAAGCGGCTTGGGCGATGCGCACCGCCATCGTGCAATACTATTAGCTGCTCTTCTGCACGGGTAATCGCCACATAAAACAGCCGTCGCTCCTCTTCCAAGCGCTCATCACTTAGCGGCGTTTCACGACTATAGTGGGGGAAATCTTCTTCATTGACGCCAGCCACCACAACCAGCGGCCACTCCAGCCCTTTGGCGCCGTGTACGGTTGAAATCAGCACGCCCCCCGCCTGGTTTTCAACCGGGCGCTCTAAAAGCTCAATAAACGCATCCGGGTCTTGAACGCTTTGCGCCTGCTCGATCAGCACGTCCAGAAGACGCACATCCTCTTCGCCTTTATCACGCCGTGCCGCAGCACGTTTTAAGGTCTTCTCGGCGTCGATAGTTTCCACTACATGACTGAGTAGTTTGGCCGGCGGCCAGGCGCTTAACCTGGGAAGCTCACACAATAAAGCCCAGCGTTTTTTTAGCGTACGCCGTTGCAGAGGCTTTAGCTCCGTGAGGACGGGGTCATGCCGCTCTGGCCAGTTCTGTGTAGTTGCCAGCTGATACGCCAAGCGCTGTAGCCGATCGCGTGCTACGAAAGGTGTTGGTTGCGAAAGCAACAGCAGCAGATGTTCAGGCTGATGGAGAAGTTCGGGACGACGCGAAAGCTTTAAATAGCCGACCAATGCCTGCACCAGCGGCAAACGAAATACAAAGCGGTCTTCACGCAGCAGACGAAACGGAATGCCCGCCTGGAGAAGCGCCAATTGAAAAGGTACGGAAAGCGCCCAGCTACGCACTAAAAGACTCACCTGGTTAAAGGCGCGGCCCTGCGCTTTCCAGTCTATCAAGGTATCCAGCAATACGGTATTGCCCTGCCCGACCGACACCCGCGTATTCGGGTTATACGGCGCGGCCAAACACAGCTGATCAGGACGCCGCCGATTGGCCACGATCGCGTGGTTCGCGGTAAGCGCCAGCGCGTGACCGTGGCGGAAGGTCGTGGAAAGCGGGTAGTCGGTTGCCTGCCCAAACGTGGCGGTAAAGTCTTCCAGCATGGTATCCGGCCGAGCGCCGCGCCATTCATAAATGCACTGGTTAGCATCACCTACCGCCATTACCGACGCCGTACTGCCCGCCAGCACTGCCAAAAGGCGTTGCTGAGCGGCGTTGATATCCTGATACTCATCAATAATCACGTGATCCAGAAAGCCTTCGACCCGCTGGCGTAGTGTACTGTCAGCTTCCAACACCTGTAGCGGCCGATACAAAAGATCGGCGTAGGTCATCAGACCTTCGTTACTGAGCATTTTTTCCGCCTCATCAAAGGCGGCAGGAAAATAATCGGTATCGGGCTCGTAATTAAGCCGCTCATAAAGCGCTTGGGGCGCGGCCATTTCAGCTTTCACCAGATTACAAAAATGCGCCAGGGCTTCCAGTCGGTCGCCTTCAATCGCCGCATCGCGGCGCTCCACGCTGTCACGCAGTACATTGATACTCGCCTGGCGCAGCAAGCGCTCCAGCTGCCAGTCAGCCGAGAGTAACCGCCGTGGCGCAAGCGCGCCCCAGCGGCACAGGCTTTGAGTAAGCCGGTGCCCCAAGGAATGAAAGGTGCGCACGGCAGGCAATACCTGGCCGTCAGGCGCCATCTTGACCAAGCGCTGATGAAAATCATCGCGCGCCGAGCGGTTGAACATCAGTACCAGCATCCGTTTTGGCTCTACACCGCTGGCAAGCAAATGCAAAACCCGCGCCGCCATAGTGGTCGTTTTGCCGGCCCCCGCGACAGCCGCTACCCGCGCATGGCCACCGCTATGATGCACTACAGCATGTTGCTCAGCGGTTAACTTCACGAAACCTCACTTGGCGAGCCATCATCCATAGCGTCCACCTGGCCTAGCGGATACCAGTCACCGGCGCTCCAAATACCCACCTCACACTGGCCGTTAGCAAGTTCCCGGGTGCTGGAGGCCTCAACCAATTGGTAAAACACATGGCGATGCAATCTAGCCGCCAGCCCATAACGCACGCTGGCTTCCGGTACCCACTCCCCTTGCGGCGTCTGACTAATGGATAAAGGATGCGCTTGGTCCAGACGTACGACATCATCAAACTGGGTGGTAAACCACCAGGCGTCATCACGAAAATCGGCCTCGACCGCCACGAAAGGCAAATCTTCCACCTGAACGCGCCAGCGCTCAACCGGCGTCACCAGGCAAACACCGTCTGAATCATGGCGTAACAGCGTTGATAGCAGGCGCGCAATATTCGGCCGGGCAAACGGCTGCCCTTCGTGCAGCCAGGTACCATCGGCCTGAATCACAATATTGATATCACCCGACAACGCCGGCTGCCATTGATCTAAAGGCGGAATACTGGCCGCGCTTTGACGTTGCTGAAGTAGTCGGTCAATATTCATCGCACCCACCTTACGCTTGCGCAGTTTAACGTGCTGACACTAACCCGGCCTGCGCCAGCGCGTCTTTGATATGCGCCGGGGCATCGGGTACTGCCGCTTTAAAAAGCTGATAGAAGTTAGCGGTCGTCTGCATGGCCACTTCATC
This sequence comes from Halomonas sp. AOP43-A1-21, assembly GCF_052376775.1. Lineage (NCBI taxonomy): Bacteria > Pseudomonadati > Pseudomonadota > Gammaproteobacteria > Oceanospirillales > Halomonadaceae > Halomonas > Halomonas sp. AOP43-A1-21. Next base: position 110,733 of record NZ_JBQSWC010000001.1, read on the forward strand.
AACACTCACCCCGCGCTCCTTGGCGATACACTCCGCCACCTCGACCACCCACGCAGGCTCATTGGGTTTGCCACGGTATGGCACAGGCGCCAGATAAGGGCTGTCGGTTTCAATCAATAGACGATCAAGCGGCAGTTGGCGAGCCAGCTCACGCAGTGATGCGGCGTTGTTGAAGGTAATAATACCTGACAACGAGATATAGAAGCCAAGCCGCACGGCCTCGCGAGCCATATCCAAATCTTCGGTAAAGCAGTGAAGTACGCCCCCGACCCGCGGGTTACTGTGATCGCGCAATAAGGCGAGCGTATCTTCTTTAGCTTCACGAGTATGCACGATGACCGGCAGTTCAAGCTCCCGCGCGGCCACCAAGTGACGCTTGAAGCGTTCATGCTGCACAACATCCGACACGCTGTCCTGATAGTGATAATCGAGCCCCGTTTCGCCAATGGCCACCGCGCCATATCGCTCGGCGGCTTCTTGAATATCGCTGACGCTGGGCTCCTGCTTAGGCGTGTGCAGCGGATGCAGGCCTGCCGAGATAGCGACATCAGCATGCTCGCGGGCAATCGCAGCAAGCCCCGGCATATCGTCAAGCGTTACCGCAACCGCCAAAAACTGGCTGACGTCGGCCGCCCGCGCCGCGTTCAGCGTGGCGGCTATATCGCCTCCATGGGTATGTTCAGATAAACGATCTAAATGACAGTGCGAATCAACAAACATGAACGTCTCAGCAACAATAAAGAAGAATAAAGGCAGGATATTAAAGCGTAAACGAGGGCGTCGTAGAACTTACCTCTGCCAGCAACGTTTCGATACGTTCGCGCAGAGCATTATCCTGTGAGCGAAAATGCACGCCAATGCCCGGCGTACGCTGGGTGTCTGCTTCGCTGGGCGTCACCCACACAACATCACCCGAAACGGTGACCCGCTCGGTTTCATCCGGCAACGTAAGTAGTAAAGTGACCTGATCGCCCAACGCATACGGCGTTTTGGTGGGAACAAACATGCCACCACGTTCTAAAAACGGCATATAGGCAGACAATAGCGTAGCAATATCGGGCACGGTCAGGGCAAGGGCTTTGTGAACATTCATATCAACCTCGCGCGCCATAGAAAATTACGACCGCAGTAGCGCGGCCCAACGCACTAGCCAGGCTTCCAGCACCAGCTGCGGATTGGGGTTGGCTCCCACCGCCAACAGGCGCCGCTGCTCACGGGCGTAGTCCAATAAACGAAACCAGTCCTGAACACGGCCGTTTTTAACCGCCTGACGATAAAGAGGCTCTAAATCGGGGTTATGCAATACGTCCGCTTCGCCGGAGATGCCCAACCGAATGAGATCTTCAAGCCAGGCAATACCGTACCACAGGATGGCATCAATCGCCTGACGATCAAGCCGCGCGGCTTCTGACACTGGTTCGGCACCGCGCACCAACTGCTCAAAACAGTCATGTATCTGATGGCGCAATGCCCGCTCTTCAGGCGAAGCCAGCTCAACTGCCAACAGTGGCAAACCACCCGACACACGCCACCAAAAATATGCCTCATCCTGGCTGCCCAACTTCTCGATCAGCCAGCCTCGCGATGCCTCGAATGCGACATTGGGCAATGACCACTGCTGACACCGCGAGCGTATGGTGGCCAACATGCGCGAGGGCACATCAGACAGCAGAATAAATAGCGTCTTGGCGCCCGGCTCTTCGAGGCTTTTCAGCAACGCATTGGCAGCGGCGATGTTCATGCTCTCAGCAGGAGAAATCACAATCACGCGATAGCCGCCCTGCTGGGCGGTCTGCGACACAAACCGATTAACGTCGCGGATAGGGTCAATACGTATCTGTCGTTTGCCCTCTTCAGGAGAAACGCGCAGCAGATCAGGATGGTAGCCCGAGGCCAGCATGGAACAGCTGTGACACTGGCCGCATGCCAACACATCGGGGTTTGCGCATAGCGTGCGGGCAATCAATGTCTCAGCCAGCTGCTGCTTACCCACGCCGTGGGCGCCGCTGAGCAAAATCGCATGCGGCATACGCCCCTCATCCGCCAGGCGCACCAGCTGTCGCCAAGTGGCTTCCTGCCACGGCAGTATGCCGGTTAACGCCATAGCGCTATCCGTTCGGCGAGCGTGTCGTGAATATCGGCTTGCACATTGGCAAGTGACTGATGCGCATCAATCAGCGCAAAGCGCTCCGGTTCGGCGTCGACTCGGGCCAAATAGGCTTTACGAACAGCCTGGAAAAATTCGCCACGCTCCTGCTCAAAACGGTCACGCTGCTCGTTTTGACTATTTAAACGTGACTCAAGGCGCGATTGCGCGGCAGTTAACGGCATGTCCAGCAGCAGGGTCAGATCAGGTGCGAGCCCCTTTTGCACGAACGCTTCAAGTTGGGCAATCCGCTCAACCGGCATGCCTCGCCCGCCCCCCTGATAGGCAAAGGTTGCGTCAGTAAAGCGATCACACACGACCCATGCCCCGCGTTCCAGCGCCGGGACTATTTTTTCGGCCAGATGCTGGGCACGCGCGGCAAACATCAATAAAAGCTCAGCATCGGCATGTAACGGTTCCTGCGGAGCAGGGTCGAGCAGGAGCGTACGGATCGCTTCGGCGCGCGGCGTACCACCTGGCTCCCGCGTACTTACAACCTCAAAACCCTGCGCTTCAAGCGAGGCGACCACAAAGGCCATATTGGTGGATTTGCCTACGCCTTCGCCGCCTTCCAGCGTAATAAAGCGTCCCCGCTTAGTCATTGCGATCCCTTAATCAACGGTTGCGAATATAACGATTAACCGCATTATTGTGCTCACGCAACGTGCGTGAGAACTGGTGCGTACCATCTCCACGCGATACAAAATACAGCGTATCACCGGGCAGAGGATTAACGGCCGCTTCAAGCGACGCCCGCCCCGGCATGGCAATCGGCGTGGGTGGCATACCATTAATCACATAGGTATTGTAAGGCGTGGCTTCGCGCAGGTCGGCATAGGTAATACGCCCCGCGTAGCGCTCACCCATGCCGTAAATCACGGTAGGGTCGGTTTGCAGGCGCATGCCCTGCTCCATACGGCGCTTAAAGACACCGGCAATTTCACGCCGCTCTTCAGGCGCCCCGGTTTCCCGCTCGATAAGCGATGCCATGATAAGCGCCTCGTAAGGCGATTCAACGGTCAGGTCTTCTGCACGAGATTCCCACACTTCCTCTAAAATACGCTCCATGCGCGCAAGCGCTTGACGCAGAAGATCGACGTCATCCATCCCTAGGTGATAACGGTACGTATCGGGGAAAAACCAGCCTTCTGGAAAGGTACCTTCCCGGTCCAGCAGCGCCATGATCTCTTCATCACTCATATCGGCCGTTTGATGGCCAAGCTTTGGCGCATTATTGAGCAGCTCACGCAATTGATTAAACGTGCGCCCTTCGGGAAGCGTTAATGCATAGGTAACTACATTGTTACTGCCTAACAGCGCGATCATCTCAAGACCGCTCATCCCGGGTGTCAGCTGATACTCACCCACGCGAAGACGCGGAACGCGCTCTGGATGAACCCGTGCCAGCAATTGAAATGCCCAGGCATCATCAATAATGCCTTGAGACTCTAACTGCGCTACCACCTGATTAAAGCCAGCACCGGCGGGTACTTGGTAAAGAACTGGCTCATCAAGCGTTAAGGGTGCTTCCAGGCGGTTTTGCCAATACAGATAGCTACCTGCCGCGACAGCAACGCCCAACACCAGGATAATTCCAACAGCGGCCAATAACCGTTTCAACGTTTCACCTCAACAAAATAAGTTAGGGCTTACTGCATAGGAGTTGGCGCATAGCCCAACAGGCGGTGCGCCAGCGTTTGAAACTTGTCGTGCCTATCGCCCTGAAAGCGTTGCAGGCAAACATTGTCTTCCGATAGTAACGTGTGAACGGGCCAGACACCCTGCACGGAGTTAGCCACCCAAACGCGCTCCATCCTGGGTAGCAATTCAAGTGACAGGCTGGCTTCACTGACAGCGCCCTGATCAATTAACGCGCGACGCAGTGTGCCCGCCACGCCGCATTTATCCAGCGGCGGCGTAAACACCTGCCCTCGCTGTTGCCAGAACACGTTCATGCTTGTCGCTTCAACCAGCTGCCCTTGCTGATCGGCAAGCAAACCTTCGGCAATCATGGCATCGCGCCATTCCTGACGCGCCATTACGTTTTCAAGCCGATTTAAATGCTTGATACCGGCTAAAGCAGGCTGATGACCCAGACGTAAACAGCATATACGCACCGTTACCCCATTTTTCCAGCGTTCAACCATGGGGGCAAACACAGTCCGTTGGCTTAGTAAACGGGGCGCTGGGGGATCGGGTAGCGCATACCCTCTTCCACCGCTTCCCCGGGTGACGATCAGTTTTAATACTTCAAGCGGTGCCGTGGCCTTGCCCTGCCAAGTGGCTTCGATCGCCGCCTGGCAGGGAGTGGGGATACCCAGACACTGACATCCACGCACCAGCCGTGCTACGTGATACGGCCAAAGCACCGGCTCGCCGTGACGCAGTAGCACCGTTTCGAACACGCCATCCCCATACGCCAGTCCGCGGTCATCAAACGGTACCTGAGGCAGGGTCATCTTGCGTTATACCTTTTTAAACAACAGCGAACCGTTGGTGCCGCCAAACCCAAACGAGTTGGACAGCGCAACATCAATACGCATGTTACGCGCAGTGTGCGGCACATAGTCCAGGTTGCAGCCTTCCTGGGGGTTATCCAGGTTAATCGTGGGCGGTGCCACCTGATCACGAATGGCCAGAATGCTGAATACCGCCTCAACAGCGCCAGCAGCTCCCAGCAGATGCCCAATCATGGATTTGGTAGAGCTTACCGCCACATTCTGAGCAGCGCTGCCCATTACCCGCTCAACAGCCCGGCTTTCAGCCAGATCGCCCGCTGCCGTGGAGGTTCCATGTGCGTTGATATAATGCACTTCGGAAGGATCCATTTGAGCATCTTTAATCGCATTACTCATGGAAAGCGCAGCCCCGCGGCCATCTTCAGGCGGTGCCGTCATGTGATAGGCATCGTCACTCATGCCAAACCCGATAAGTTCGGCGTAGATATTCGCGCCCCGCGCTTTGGCATGTTCGTACTCTTCAAGCACCAGCACACCGGCACCGTCAGAAAGTACAAAACCGTCGCGATTTTTATCCCACGGGCGGCTTGCCGCTTCAGGATCATCATTACGCGTTGAAAGCGCTCGGGCGGCCGAGAAACCTCCCAGGCCAAGCGGTGTAGTCGCCATTTCAGCACCGCCACAGATCATGACATCTGCATCACCATAGGCAATGGTACGCGCGCTATAGCCAATATTGTGCGTGCCACTGGTACACGCAGTCGTAATGGCAATATTAGGGCCCTGGAAGCCATGCTGAATCGCCAGATTGCCCGAGATCATGTTGATGATGGAGCCCGGCACGAAAAAAGGTGATACGCGACGAGCGCCGCCCTTATTCAGCGCATTGTGGTTATGCTCGATCATGGGCAGGCCACCGATGCCCGACCCCATCGCCACCCCGATACGCGGTGCATTCTCTTCTGTGCAGGCAATGCCCGCATCTTGTATTGCCTGAGCGCCAGCCGCCATGCCGTACTGAATGAACAGATCCATCTTGCGGGCTTCTTTAGGATTCAGATAAGGGCTAATATCAAAATTCTTAACCGAACCACCAAAGCGTGTATTAAAGCTACTTGTATCAAAGTGCTCAATGGGCGCGATACCGCTCTTACCGGCCGTAATATTCGCCCACGTTTCATCCACGCTATTGCCCACTGGGGTCACCAGGCCTAACCCAGTTACCACTACCCTTCTTCGCGCCATTAGCTTTCCTCCAGGCATCCATGGTGACTCGACCCATCCGGGTCATTTTCAGCAGAAATCAGATGACTAGTATAACGGAGATTGAACGTTATGTTCACGGTGAAGCACAAAGCAAAAAAGCCGCCCTTTAAAAGGGCGGCTTTTAAGGGGGGTGCTAGCACCACACCCTCGTTTGATGCATCAACTTGCCCTTACTGGTGGGCGTTTACGTAGTCGATGGCTTCCTGAACAGTGGTAATTTTTTCCGCTTCTTCATCAGGAATTTCAGTATCGAATTCCTCTTCCAAAGCCATTACCAGCTCAACAGTGTCAAGCGAGTCAGCACCCAGGTCTTCAGTGAAAGAAGAGCTGTTCTGGATATCTTCTTCTTTAACGTTCAGGCGCTCTGCTACAACTTTCTTAACGCGCTCTTCAATAGTACTCATTAACGTACTCCAGTCGTTCACATTAGCCGTTTTGGATAACCAGCTATTTGGAAACCGCAAGCCAAAAGCTGCGGGGTAGTTTATAGACGCCCTTAGACAGAAGCAACCGCTAAGCCTAAGGCCATCAACGCATATTCATGCCGCCGTTCACATGAAGGGTTTCACCAGTGATGTATCCTGCAGCATCGCTGGTAAGAAACCCTACTGCGGCAGCGATTTCTTCTGGACCGCCTAAGCGGGCCAGCGGAATCTGTTTCAACAGCATTTCATGCTGAGCTTCTGGCAACGCTTCGGTCATATCGGTAGCAATAAAGCCAGGCGCTACCGCGTTAACGGTAATCGCACGGGAAGCCACTTCACGAGCCAACGCACGGCTAAAGCCTTCCATGCCTGCTTTCGCAGCGGCATAGTTAGTCTGGCCCAGGTTACCCATGGTTGCCACTACCGAACTGATTGACACAATACGTCCAAACCGTGCTTTAGTCATACCGCGCAAACATGCCTTGCTTACACGATAGACGGATTTAAGATTGGTATCCATTACCGAATCCCATTCATCCTCTTTCATGCGCATCAGTAGGTTATCGCGAGTGATCCCTGCATTGTTGACCAGAATCGTCGGCGCTTCAAAACGCTCGGCAATATCTTTGAGCACTGTATCAATGCTCGCCTGGTCTGTCACATTCAGACAAACACCAGCGCCTTCGATACCGTTTTGCTTTAAATCAGCATCGATTTTTTGGGCACCGTCCTCGCTGGTCGCGGTACCAATCACTATACGGCCCTGGCGACCCAGCTCATGAGCGATCGCCCGACCAATACCACGACTGGCACCAGTAACAAGCGCAACCCTGCGTTCTTGCGTCATAACGTTTAGCCTTTAACTATTTGCTTTTTAACCACTCAAAAAGCAAGGATAGCGAAAAATTGCGGCGTATTAAGCACCGTTAGCCTGTGCTTCACGAGCCAACTCAAGCGCTGAATCCAAACTATCCGGGTCATTTACCGCCAAGCCTTTGGCTCCGCGGGCGATGCGTTTATTTAGCCCGGTTAACACTTTACCAGGCCCACACTCGATAAACACATTAACAGACTGAGCTACCATGGTTTCAACACATGATGACCAACGAACCGGCTGGTAGAGCTGCTCAATCAGCCGTGTGCGCAGTGTATCAATATCAGCATGCGCCTTCGCATCGACATTTTGCACGACAGTATAGCGCGGGGCACGAAACTCAACGCTTTGCATAGCCTCCGCCAACCGCTCGGCCGCCGGGCGCATCAATTCACAATGAGACGGCACTGAAACCGGTAGCGCCATCGCTCGCTTAGCGCCCGCTTCCTGGCAGGCCACAATGGCACGCTCAACGGCCGCCTTACTACCGGCAATGACAACCTGACCAGGCGAATTATAATTAACAGCGGAAACAATATCGCCCTGTGCAGCATGGGCACAAGCTGCTTCTACCGCATCATCAGCAAGCCCCAAAATGGCCGCCATACCACCTTCGCCGACAGGCACGGCGTCCTGCATGGCTTCGCCACGCAAGCGAACCAGCTGAACACCTTCAGCAAAGCCCATCACGCCCGCACACACCATGGCGCTATATTCGCCCAGGCTATGCCCGGCCATGATAGTGGGCCGCGGGCCTTCCAGCTCCTGCCACACCCGCCAAATCGCAACACTAGCAGAAAGCAGCGCAGGCTGCGTACAGGCAGTTGCGTTTAGCGTTGCCTCGGGGCCCTCCTGGACGACTTTCCACAAGTCGTACCCAAGTGCGTCCGAAGCTTCCTCAAAAGTTGTTCCCACCACACTGTAGCGCTCGGCCAGCTCTCGCAGCATTCCAAGCTGCTGAGAGCCCTGCCCGGGAAAAATGAGGGCAAGGGGTTGAGACATGTCGTTCACCTTTGCTCTTGTAGGCATTTGCTCATTTGAGCGATAGGCGCGGTTACGGGCACATCCTGCTGCCACCTGTAACCCGCAAAATACGTTCTAACGTTTTATTATCTAGTCGAGTAACATCCCTACTCTGATGCCTACGTTCAGTTATCGGGCACCTAAATCTAGGCTTCACACCTGCGCCATTAGCGACGCTCCCAGCGGCCGGCGATTCGTGCGGGCAGATTATGCTCCACCTCGCTTAGCGCACGCTGGATAGCATAGTAGAAACCATCCGCCTGGGTACCACCATGGCTTTTCACCACGATACCCTTCAGGCCAAGCAAACTTGCCCCGTTGTAACGCACAGGATTTAATTCCTGCTTCAGGTATCTAAGCACAGGCTTGGCCAGTAGGCTTGCCAGACGTCCACTCAGGCGTGATTCAAACGCCATCTGTACACGCTCTACCAGCATACGGGTCAAACCTTCGCTCGCTTTAAGCACTGCATTGCCTACAAAACCGTCGCAGACAACCACATCAAGCTCGCCATCAAACAGATCACCGCCCTCGGCATACCCCTGATAGGCAAAGGCCGTGTCATCAGGATACTCACGCAAAATCCTGTCGGCCTCGCGCACACAAGCATTACCCTTGGTGGCTTCTGAGCCCACATTAAGCAACGCGACGCGGGGCAGCTTTACGTCATCGACGCACTGCGCCATTGCAGCACCCATTACCGCAAAATCAACCAGACGGTGCGCCGGCGAATCCACGTTAGCCCCCAGATCCAACAGATAGCAGCGGCGGCCGTGGCGCGCTGGAATCGCGGTACTGATTGCAGGCCGGGAAATTCCGGGAAGCGTGCCCAGCTCGCGTCGCGCAAGGGCTACTAATGCTCCTGTATTGCCTGCACTGACACCGGCATCGGCCTCACCAAGGCTAAGACTTCTTAGCATACAGGCCATACTGCTCGTCTGCCCATGGCGAAGCGCCCAGGCAGCACTGGATGTCTGGGAGATACTTAACGGCGCATCACTTGCCACTAAACGTGACGTTGCCGCAGCCAAAGGCTGCGGCAAGCGTGAAAGCTCAGCAATCACTTGCTGACGCGGGCCAAACAGAGTCAGCTCAAGATCAGGATGTTCCATCACTGCTCTTGCCGAGCCTTCGATAACGGCACGAGGGCCTTGGTCGCCCCCCATCACATCAATCGCTAGGCGCACGTAGCACCCACTCTATTTGGCCGCTTTACCGGACAGTTAAGGCTTATACCTCAACTACCTTACGACCACGGTAGAAACCATCGGCAGCTACGTGGTGACGCAGGTGCTTAGTACCGGTTTCCGGGTCCTGAGACAGTGTCGGAGCGGTCAGCGCATCGTGGCTACGACGCATGCCGCGCTTGGAACGAGTTTTACGGTTCTTTTGAACTGCCATGGGTGTTTACTCCAAGGTATATAGGATAAGTGGTGCTTACTTTTTGCCCTTCAAGGCGTCTTTGCTTTTCAAGACATTGAGCACCGCGAAAGGGTTCGTGGCGGGCGCCGCTTCTTCCGCCTCGCCGCCTGTTTTGCTGACCAGCTGCTCCGCCGAGACATGACATTCAGTCTCCTCGTGATAGACCACCTGCGGCAAGCTGAGGATAAGCTCATCCTCAACAACCGTGAGTAGATCCAGCTGTTCATTTTCCACCAGCACCGGCTCATGGCTGGCAGGCAGCTCGGCGGCCAAGGCTTCGTCAGTAATCATCCCAAGCAGGAAGTCACTGGACACGTCTTGACTTAGCGGCACCAAGCAGCGACGACAGGGCAATGCCAGCGTCGCTTGCAAATGGCCACGAATTTCACGACGACCTTGGGCATCCACACCAAATTCCAGGACAACATGACAGTCGCCTGTTTGGTCACCTGCCTCTTCGGCAAGCCGTGGCAGCTTAGTAAGTGCCACTAAGCCTTCTAGTCGTTCGTGGCGGGCTGCAAGCTTATAAGGCTCAACCCGGCTGGGGAGTTGTGAGGTCAACATAGGCGCGCAATGATAGGCACTCCCCCCGCTGGTGTCAAAGCTGTCAGCATAATTCTTCATGGTTTATCGCACAAACCTGCAAATTAGGCACGGCTATCGGGTTTAGCTACACTCACTTTTCATTCCCAATGGCTTAGGAGAAAGAGCGTGCCGCTTACCCAAGACGCGTCATTAGTATTGGCATCAAGCTCTCGCTGGCGGCGAGAACTACTGGACCGCCTGCAGCTTCCCTATCAGTGTTATTCGCCAGATATCGACGAAACGCCGCACGCGAATGAGTCGCCTAAAGCGCTTGTGCATCGCCTCGCACTCAGTAAAGCCAACGCCGTGGCAGAACGCTTTCCTGACCACTATATTATCGGCTCAGATCAGGTGGCGGTATTTGAAGGCGATATTCTTGGCAAACCGCATACTCAGGAGCGCGCCTGCGCCAATCTGGCACGCTTTTCAGGCCAGCGGGTTACCTTTTTAACCGGCCTTGCCCTACTTGATACGCGCCAGCAGCGCCACTACACCCATATCGAGCCTTTCTATGTGGTCTTCCGCTCGCTAACCGAGCGCGAGATCGAGCGCTATGTCGCGCTCGAGCAACCGCTGGACAGCTCAGGCAGCTTTCGCATGGAGGGCTTAGGGATCACCTTATTTGAGGCCTTAGAAGGCCGCGACCCCAATGCACTGATAGGCCTGCCGCTAATTGCCCTTTGCAGCATGCTGCGCCAAGTGGGCATCAGCCCGCTTGGCGCTGAATAGCAAACCTACTGGGCCTGATAGCGAAGCGGTGAGTTAGGCGCTTGAAGGCCTAATACACTGGCTGCCACTTGCGTAAAGCGTCGCGTCAAACGATCAAACGGATCAAGGCGCGGCGTATAGTCTTCCCAACTTGCTTCACCGACATGAGCGCGGGCGACCTCCTCAAGACTGCCCATCTGATCGACAAGCCCTAACTCAAGACCTTGCTCGCCGCTCCATACCAGGCCCGAGAAAATTTCTGGTCGATCGCTTAGACGATCGCCACGCCCTGCCCTGACGTCATCAATAAACTGTTGATGGGTCTGGGTTAGCACGCCCTGCCAGAACGCCTCAGCGTCATCATCCAAAGGCTGAAAAGGGTCTAGAAAGGCTTTGTTCTCGCCAGCCGTCATAACGCGGCGCTCAACCCCGATACGGCTAATGGCATCCTGAAAGCCAAACCCTGCGTAAATAACCCCAATGGAGCCCACCAAGCTCGCCGGTGATGCAATAATTTCATCGGCTGCCGAGGCGATATAATAAGCCCCGCTCGCGCCAATATCTTCGATCACCGCCAATATCGGCTTATCGCCCTGTTCACGCAGACGCATAATTTCCGCGTAAATGCGCTGTGACTGTACCGGACTTCCGCCAGGGCTATCGATATGCAGCACAACGGCTTCGGTATTATCTGAATCCCAGGCGCGATTCAGCCCCCGAATGATCCGCTCGGCATTTGCCGGTGCATCGCTGGCAATAACGCCATTAACTTCAACGACGCCCAGGTGACGTTGCAAGGTAGATGAATCGCCCGCTGGCGCCCAGAAGACGTTATATACGACGGTCGCGACTAGCGCTAATATCAGAAACAGCGTCATAAACCGGAAAAACAGCTTCCAACGCCGCGAACGACGCTGCTCGGTCAATACGCCGCCAATCCAGCGATCCATCATCTCGACTTGAGCCAGCCGTTGTCGCTCACGTAGCGTTTCAGCATCATCGCCTGCGGCACCCACCGAAGCAGCTTCATCTGTATAAGCCGCCACGTCAGGGCCCTGTGTCCAGCGATCATGATCTGATCGACCAGGCGCGGGCCTATCTGCAGGACTTTGGTCTGCAGGACTTTGGTACCCATCAGCATCACTGCGGCGCCAATCATCACTCATATATCATCCTTTTTGAGTCTAGGAACGCCAGGTCATTGACCATCCACCCAACGTCGCATCATCTATCCATACAGCCAGCCAAAAAGATCCTCAACGTTATGAGCGACCCATTTAGGCTGGCTTGCTGCTAACCGCGCCGGCGTATGAACACCGTACGTTACCGCCACACGGTCCATGCCGACGGCCCTCGCCATTTCCAGATCATATTCCGTATCGCCCACCATTACCGCACGCTCTACGGGTACGCCAAGCTCAACAAGTATCTCGTTAAGCATTTGCGGGTGCGGCTTTGAGCGCGTTTCATCAGCGGTACGACTGGCATGAAACCAGGCACCGCTTCCCGTTTCGGTAAAAACACGATCAAGCCCACGGCGGCTTTTACCTGTAGCCACAGCCAGACGCTGCTGCTCGCGCTCACGCAGGCGCGCTACTTGCGCCTCAACACCACTAAAAAACGGCATGGGCGTTGTATTCCCACTCACAAAGTGGTGCGAATAGCGCTGGCGCAAGCGTTCCGCCTGAGCAGGCAAAATACCCGGGCATAGCTTGGCAATGGCTTCAGGCAGCCCCAAACCAATAATATCCTCAACCGCTGCGGCTTCAAGCTCGCCCCACTCTGCTTCCTGGGCTGCTGCCTGCATGCAGGCAACAATCTTGGGCACCGAATCCATCAAGGTGCCATCCCAATCAAAAATAATCAGCTCGTAGCGCATGAACGCTCCTTATCGGCGTGCGCGTTTCAGTATGTCTTCCAGCACATCCGGCAGCGGCGCTTTAACCGTCACCGGGCGGCCGTTGGTAGGCTCTGGAAATGTTAAGGAGCGGGCATGCAGAAATAGGCGACTAACCCCCAAGTGCTTCGTCAAATGAGCACTTTCGCGCGTTGAATACTTGTCATCGCCCAATAGCGCGTGTCCGGCATGAGCAGCATGAACGCGAATCTGGTGCGTTCGCCCGGTGACCGGCTCAGCTTCAATCAGCGTGGCTTTTTCAAAGGTTTCAACAACGGCGAAATGGGTACGCGATACTTTGCCGTTAGGATCGACCCGCACCCGCCGCTCGCCGTTACCCGCATCGAAACGGTCAAGACGAGCACTTTCATAGGTTTTACGCGCAGGCCAACGGCCATTGACTAACGCCAGATAGCGTTTGTCCATGCCGTGCTTTTTTAACGACTCGTTGAGCGTTACTAGTGCATCGCGAGATTTAGCCAGCAGTAAACAGCCCGATGTATCACGATCAAGCCTGTGAACGAGTTCTAAAAAGCTCAAATCATCACGCACTTGCCGCAGCGCCTCGATCAAACCAATCTTCACGCCACTGCCTCCGTGCACGGCAAGCCCGGAAGGTTTGTTGAGCACCATCCAGTCAGGGCCTTCCATAATGACGCTGCCCACCAAGACATCACGCAGATTATCGCTAACTTCCTTTACGGCTTCGCGAGGCGCCAGACGCAAAGGTGGCACACGCACCATATCTCCTGCCTGGAGGCGATAATCTACTTTGACGCGCTTTTTATTAACCCGCACCTCACCTTTACGCACGATGCGGTATATCAGCGCTCTAGGAGCACCTTTCAGGCGAGTCATCAAAAAATTATCGATTCTCTGACCCGCTTGTTCCGGGGCGATATCCACCCACTGTACTTCACGCCCTTCGGCCATTGCCGCGCACTCCTGCTGTGTCTCGATGATGCTAGGCTAAAAACGGCATTCTAACGTAGACCCAAGGGCATTGCGTCAATTGCTGGTGGTTGTCTTTACTGTTATATTCCAAATCGTTCACCCGCTAAGCGCGGAAGGCTTGTTGAGTATTCCTGTTTTCACAAGTGTTAATGCCGCGTTTAGCTTAAGCGCCTGCCCGACCAACACGCAGGCCTGAGCACAAGAAGCGGCGTCAGTGTACGCACTGCCTGATTCTTAACGTATTAAAAAATGTAGTTACTCTGCCGCCCTTATTCACAAGTACGACAGATAAGGACGACAGATTTGCTAACGCTTAGCCTAAAACGGCAAGCGATTGCTTAATAAAAACGCCACACTCAGAACCGCTTCGCCTTTTCGTCACAAGGCATTGGCCAATTCTGGGTGACAAGTTCAACGCTGTGCCGGTGGCCGGCGTTGGCGAATCGATAAATGCTAGGTGTAGGCGGTGTCAGCAGGGCCGGATGGACGTGACAGCCACCGAAACATGTCCTGCCTCCGCCACGTACTCAACCTGTCAGCCGGGTCGGCGATCATGCCTTCCCGGCTTGCCGTGTCAGCATAACCATGCGCCGAGCACAAGCACGCAGCACCTGCGATTCGTCTACGTCCCCCTTTTGGGCGGTTCGCCGGTACTCAACGCTATGCGAGACAACATGAAACGGATGCTTATCAATGCGACCCAACCCGAAGAGCTTCGGGTCGCGCTGGTTGATGGACAACGCCTTTACGATCTGGATATTGAATCAGGCGCACGAGAGCAGAAAAAAGCCAATATTTACCGCGGCAAAATTACCCGCGTTGAACCCTCCCTTGAAGCGGCCTTCGTGGACTTTGGTGCAGAACGCCACGGCTTCCTCCCGCTCAAAGAAATCTCCCGCGAATACTTCGTTAAAGACGTCTCTGGTCGCCCAAGTATCAAAGAGGTACTAAGAGAGGGCCAGGAAGTTATCGTGCAGGTGGATAAAGAGGAGCGCGGCAATAAAGGCGCAGCGCTTACCACCTTTATCAGTTTGGCAGGCCGCTTTTTGGTGCTGATGCCCAACAACCCCCGTGCAGGCGGTATTTCCCGCCGTATTGAAGGGGAAGAGCGCACCCAGCTGAAAGACGCCATGGGCCAGCTCACCGTACCCGACAAGATGGGCCTGATCGTGCGCACAGCGGGCATCGGCCGTAATCCGGAAGAACTTCAGTGGGATCTGGACTACCTGGCCCAGGTATGGGAATCGATCACCACTGAAGCAGCCAAGCAGCCTGCCCCGTTCCTGATTTACCGTGAATCCAACGTTATTATCCGGGCCATGCGTGATTACCTGCGCCAGGACATTGGCGAGGTGCTGATCGACAGCCCCGAGATTCACGCTGAAGCGCTGGGCTTTATCCGCCAGGTGATGCCGTCATACCAGCAGAAAATTAAGCTTTATGCTGACGAAGTGCCGCTTTTCTCGCGTTTTCAAATCGAATCACAGATCGAAACGGCCTACCAGCGTGAGGTAAAACTCCCCTCTGGCGGCTCGATCGTGATCGATCATACCGAAGCGCTGGTGTCGATCGACATCAACTCCGCCCGGGCAACCCGCGGCAGCGATATCGAAGAAACCGCTCTGCAAACCAACTCTGAAGCGGCCGATGAAATCGCCCGCCAGCTACGCCTGCGTGATATCGGCGGCCTGGTGGTTATCGACTTTATCGACATGGGCCCGGCACGCAATCAACGCGAAGTTGAAAATCGCATGCGCGACGCCTTGAAGCTTGATCGCGCTCGCGTACAGATTGGGCGCATTTCACGCTTTGGTCTGATGGAAATGTCCCGTCAGCGACTACGCCCCTCACTGGGTGAAACCAGCGGCGTGGTATGCCCGCGCTGTAACGGTCAGGGCACTATCCGCGACGTACGCTCGCTTTCGCTCTCGATCATGCGCCTGATCGAAGAAGAAGCCATGAAAGAGCGTAGTGCGCAGATCCGCGCGATTCTCCCGGTGCCAGTGGCTACCTACCTGCTCAACGAAAAACGTAGCGTACTGGCCGATATCGAGTCGCGCCAGGGTGTGCGCGTTGTGCTGCTGCCCAACCCGGAAATGCATACGCCTCACTACGACGTGCAGCGTTTGCGCGATGATCATTTAGACGAAGACGACACCCAAACGCTATCGAGCTTCGAGCTATCGACCGATACCGAAGTAGGCAAAGAGCCAGACCCAAGCTTTGCGCCACCGACTCAGCGTGCTGAAGCCGCCGTTAAAAGTGTCACACATAACGCACCGGCCCCGGCGTCACTACAAACCGAAGAACCTGCCCCTAAAGCAAAAGCAGCCGCGCCTGTGGTCAACACGGAAGAGCAGCCGAGCGTTATCGGACGCTTTATTCGCGGTTTCGCAAAACTCCTGGGCAGCGATGACAGCAGTTCCGCAGAGCCTGCGGATAAGCCAAAAGAACCGGCACCTCGTCGCCAGACCGAACGCAGTAGCCAAAAAGCGGCCCAGCCAGGCAGCGAGACTAAGCAAAAGCCTGCCCGCAACGAGCGCAGCGAAAGCAGCAAGTCTGAGCAACGCAATAGCCAGTCGCGTAATGCAAATACCAGCGCCAATACCAGTACCAACAACAATGCCGGTGACGATGCCAACGATAAGCGTAGCGGCCCTACCCGCACCCGCAATCGGCGTCGCAACCCGCAGCAAGATGATGCAAAAACGCAGGATAACACCAGCAAGAACAACCGTCAGAAAGACACGCCTGCGGTAAAACCTGCGGTAAAAGAAGAAAGCCGCGACGCCCCCAAAGCGGCGCAGAAAGAGCCTCGTCGCGAGACCCAACGCGACACTCAGCGCGATGCCAAACCTGCCAAAGAGGCGGCACGCAACGAAGCAGAGAAGCCAGTAGCGAAAGAGGATGACAAGCCTAAACGCACGCGCAATAACCCGCGTAGTCGTTCACGCAAACAGGCCGTTAACCCGCAGGCAGAAGCAGAACAGCTACAGCTGCAGACTCAAGCAGCCGAAGAAGCGTCAAACGCTGATACGGCTGCCGCAGAGCCGGTAACACCTGAAGCTAACGCGCCGCAAGAAACGCTTACCAGCGCTACAGCGACACAGCTGCCGGATGCTCAGCCGACCGACGAAAGCGCAAGTGCCAAAGCGCAGGAAGCCAGCCCCGCCGAGGAAAACACCTCAGCGGCAGCGCCTGTGTCTACGCCTGAAGCCTCTCAGCCTGAAGAGCTAACGTCCGAGACGACGCCGTCTGAAGAGACTGTCCTTGAAGAGCCTAATCTTGCAGAGACCAAGCTTGAAGAGACTAGCTCTAAAGAACCCGGCTTTGAAGAAAACAGCTTTGAAGAAACCAGCCTTGAAGCAAACAAGCATAGCGAGGCGAAGCCTGAAGAACTGGCTATAGAAAAGCCTGCATCTGCAACGCTGATTGCTGAAGAGCCTACTGTTGAGAAATCGGTTGCCGAAGAAGCAGCTGTAGAAGAGCGCTTAAGCGATGAGCTGGCAACCGCAGCAAAAGGCGACGAGCCGATAGCTGCAGATGCTCAGCCACAGGCCGATGAAAAACCAGCTTATACCTCTGAAACCATTGCTCCTGAAGCCAGCGGCGCAGACGTTATTTCTCAGCCTATCGCCGAGACTCATAGCGAGACAGCGAACGAAGCCGATAACGAAGCAGACAGCCACGCCGATAAAACGCTGGCCCCCTCTCCTACGGAGCTTGCTGAAAGCGGCGTAGCCGATGAGCCAAAAGAGATTGCCCCGGTAAGCGCCCAGGCAGACGCGATGCCTGCTCAGGAGGCTAATGCAAGCCAACCTGAGACAGATACCGCGCCCGCTATTAATTCGGCCCCGGACGTGACCACTGATGCCATCGATGCTGAAAAAGCACCGTTTTCAGAAGCTCAGGCCACACTATCGACTAGCGACGAAGTAACGGCTGAAGAGACGCCTAAACCTCGTCGTCGTACCCGTGCGCATAACGATCCTCGCGAACTGCGTAGGCAGCAAGCACAAGAGGCTAGCAAAGAGTAATTTGCTAACTGCGCAAAAAACCCCGCCGAGGCGGGGTTTTTTTATGCATCAAAAGCATTAGATCAGACGCGGCTCAGGCTCTAGCAACACGTTAAAACGCGCATTTACCTGCTCGACAAGAGAGTCAGCAAAGCGCATAAGCCCCTCTCGGTCACCACCCCCTAGATGCACCAGCACTAACGCTTGGCGGTCATGCACGCCAAAAGCGCCTTCACGCGTGCCTTTTAAACCACACTGATCAATCAACCAGCCTGCGGCCAGCTTGGTTTGACCATTGCTTAACGGAAAATGCGGCATGCCTGGGTAGCAAGCGAGTAACGCCAGCGCCTGCTGGGATGAAACAATCGGATTTTTAAAAAAACTGCCTGCGTTCGCCAGTTGCTTGGGGTCAGGCAGCTTCTCTTGTCGGATAGCCGATACTGCATTGGCGACATCCAACGGGCTCGGCGCATTAGATAAACGCGAGGCAAGATCGCCATAGTGAAGCTTAAGCGCAGGCTGCCTGGAAAGCCGCAGCACCAGTTGGGTAATCACGACGCGCCCATTTAAAGCATTTTTAAATAGGCTATCGCGGTAGCCAAACGCACAGTCGGCATTGTTGAGCCAGCGCGTTTCTCCCGTTGCAAGTTCCATGACCTGCAAAGCCTGAAGGCTATCGGCAAGTTCAACGCCATAAGCACCAATATTCTGCACCGGCGCTGCACCACAGTCACCGGGAATGAGGGCCAGGTTTTCGATGCCCCATAGGCCACGGGCAGCCGTATTAAGCACCAACGCATGCCAGTTAACGCCCGCCCCCACATGCACCAGCACATCATTACCATCGCGGGTCAGCCACCACTGGTTTAATGCCGGGCGTATCGCAAGCCCGGCCAAACGGGGCGGCAATAATACGTTGCTCCCACCGCCCAGCAGGGTTACCGGCCATTGCTTACGTCTGGCATAGGCCAGCGTACGGCGTAAAGCGTCAAGCGATGCAGGCTCAGCGTAATAGTCGGCAATACACGGCAGGCGCAACGTATTGGCAGAGGTGAGATCAACGCACTCATCGATTAGCGCAGTTTTTTGCGTAGCTAAAGCTATCACGCGGAGTCACTTCTTAAATGTTGAATCAAACCGTGCGACGCGGCTTCAATCATATCCAGCACGTCCTCAAACCCCTGGTCACCACCGTAGTAAGGATCCGGTACCTCTGCCCCTGGCGTACCCGCGAAGTCCAAGAAAAGCCCCACATACGCCTGGCTTTTAGAAGGCTTCAAGGCGTGCATTGCTTGAAGGTTAGCGTTATCCATAGCCAAGATGTAATCGAAGTCTAAGAAATCACTGGCCGTTAACTGACGAGCGCATAGCGGGCTCAAATCGACGCCCCGGCGCTTGGCCGCCACCTGCGCCCGTTGATCAGGCGCTTTGCCCACATGCCAGTTGCCTATCCCGCAAGAGTCGATCACTACCTGCTCACCCATGCCCGCGTCTTCCAGCGCGCGGCGAAAAACGCCCTCGGCAGTGGGCGAGCGACAAATATTGCCTAAACAAACGAACAGTACCCGCGTCACACAGCGCTTCCTTGTACGTTGAGAGTATTTAAAAAAATGTTTTAATCATCCGGCGTTAACAAAGCGCGTACGCGATCCAGATCTTCCTGAGTATCGACCCCGGCAGGATTAACCTCGCAGGCCAGTGCCACTTGAATTAGGTGACCATTGTGTAGCGCACGCAATTGCTCGAGCTGCTCTAACTGCTCAAGTGCTGACGCTGGCCAGTCACGATAAGCGGCTAAAAAACCTGCCCGGTAGGCGTAAATCCCGATATGGCGTAGCCAAGCATCCGTTTCAAGCATCGCAGGCGGTTGCTTGAACTGCTCACGATCCCAGGGAATCGGTGCCCGGGAGAAATACAGTGCGCGACCCTGCAAGGAGCGCACTACTTTGACCACGTTAGGATTAAACAGCGAATCGACATCGTTGATCGGTTCAGCCAACGTAGCGATAGATGCCTCGGGATCCTCAGCCAAGCGTAACGCTACCTGATCAATCAATGTAGGGGGGATCAGCGGCTCGTCGCCCTGCACGTTCACCACTAGCTCATCGTCATGCAACGCCAGGATTTGGGAAACTTCAGCCAGCCTGTCAGTGCCCGAAGCATGATCCGCGTGGGTCATGACGACTTCTGCTCCGTAGTGCACCATAGCGTCGCGAATGCGGGCATCATCGGTGGCGACTACCACGCGGCTGGCCTGACTTTGACAGGCGCGCCGCCATACGTGAGCAACCATGGGCTCACCGGCAATATCAAGCAGTGGCTTACCCGGCAGCCGGGTCGATCCAAAGCGGGCCGGCACAATGGCCGTAAACGTGGGAAACGCCATTACAGGTCTCCCGTGCGTCCTGGTGAGGTTGGCAGCTTTTCATCTGCATCCATTACCCGGGCTTCTTCAGGCAGCATCACGGGAATGCCTTCCTGTATCGGATAAGCCAGGCCATCGTAATGACAACGCAACTCTTGCGACTCGCGGTCGTATTTTAGCTTGCCGTTACATAACGGACAGACCAACATCGCCAGCAGTTCCTTATCCATGCGTGCATCCCCTTCAGGATAAAGCCGACAGTTTGACTGTCAGCCAGTGTTCGAATTCTAGCGGAAGCGTGGCTTCCACTTCTAATACCCAGCTATTGGACGGGGCAATCTCTTTACATTTCACCGCATCTTTGGCGGTCATGACCACGGGGCGCTGCTTAGCAGGGGAAAATATAGCCTCACTAAAGCGCTGGTGATCTGCAAGCGCCAGCATCTCGCCTTCCACACCCAGTTCGCGCAGCGTGGTAAAAAACCGCTCAGGGTTGCCAATGCCGGCAACGCCATACACAGGCAGACTAAAGGGTAACGGGGTTAGTGGAAAACGCTCACCATCTTTCAGGCGCCGCCAAGCGACCGGCATTAACTGCATTGAGGTTGCATCAATTGGCAGTGAGTGGCGCATTTCACCATTCACGATCACGCCATCGACACGCGCTAACCGCCGGGGTGATTCGCGTAGCGGCCCTGCAGGCAGGCAGCGTTGATTGCCCAGCCCCCGCGCGCCATCAATCACCACAAGCTCTATATCGCGCTCAAGCGCCAAGTGCTGCAAGCCGTCATCGCTTAAAATTATATCGCAGCCGAGATCCACCAGCGCCTGCGTGCCGCGGGCACGCTTTGGGTCTGCAACGACAGGCAGCGCGGTTTGCTGGGCAAGCATGACCGGCTCGTCACCGCTTTGTGCCGGGTCAGTAGCCGGGGTAACGTGAAGCGGGTAGTGTTCAGCGTTACCCCCATAGCCGCGGGTCACAATGCCCGGCGACCAGCCTTGTGCCACCAGCCAGCGGCCCAACCACGCGACCAAAGGTGACTTACCCGTACCGCCAAGCGTGATATTACCTACCACGATCACCGGTACCGGCGCTCGCCAGCTGACCTTTTTCCCACTGGCATACGCGGCTTCACGGCGCTTCATGATGTATCGATAAAGCGCCCCCAAGGGGCGTAACGGGATAAGCCAAGGGCTATTATGATAGCCCCCTTCAAGCCAGCGTTGGGCTAGCGTCATGGCGCTTCCTGGAACTGCAGTTGATGCAAGGCCGAATAGGCGCCACCCGCTTCCAGCAGCGCCTGATGAGTGCCCTGCTCAATAATCCGTCCTTGATCCATGACCAGAATACGGTCGGCGCGCTCAATCGTTGATAGCCGATGGGCGATTACCAGCGTGGTACGCCCTTTGCATACATGCTCCAGGGCTTTTTGAATATAACGCTCTGACTCGGTATCGAGTGCCGAAGTAGCCTCGTCCAAAATCAGTATCGGGCTATCTTTAAAGATCGCTCGGGCAATTGCCAGACGCTGCCGCTGGCCGCCAGACAGCATGACACCGTTTTCCCCCACTACGGTTTCATAACCTTGAGGAAGCTTTTCGATATACTCACTGGCATAGGCAGCCTTTGCCGCCGCTTCGATAGCCTGACGATCAGGATTCGACGTGCCATAGGCAATATTATCGGCAATCGTGGCGTTAAACAGCGTTACCTGCTGTGAGACCAGACCAATCTGCTGACGCAGGGGCCCTAACGCGTACTCATCAATATTCACGCCGTCAATTAGAATGCGCCCTTCATTGAGACGATAAAAACGCGGCAACAGACTGACCAGCGTTGATTTACCGCTGCCCGAGCGGCCCACGATCGCCACCAGTTCGCCTGGCGCGACGTGCAAATTGATATCGTGAAGCACGCCCGGCTGCTCGTCTGCATAGCGAAAGCTAACGTTCTCCAGGGCCACTTCACCGCGTAAACGCCCAGGTATGCGTGTGCCGGTATCCTGTTCGGGCGCCAAATCCATCAGCCCAAACAGTTCAGAGGCCGCGGCAATACCTTTTTGAATATCGCTATTAATTTCGGTGAGCTGACGCACTGGCTTGATCATCAGGGCAGCGGCCGTAATAAATGCCACAAATTCACCTGGAGTCATATCGGCCATTAATGCCGGTGACATGGCCAACCACACCAGCAGCGCCATGGAAATGGCGACCAGCATCAGAATGACAGGAGAGCTTATCGCTCGGGTCTTGGCCTCTTTCATGCTCTGCCTGCGGTTTTCTTCGCTTACGCTTTTGAAACGCTGCTTTTCGTAATCTTCCGCGCCGTGGGTGCGCACCACCCGATAACCCGACAAGCCTTCTGAGGCAACATGCGTGACATCGCCCATTGAGCTCTGAATCCGCTTGGAGATACTCCGAAAGCGTTTGCTGACATAGCTTACGACCGCGGCGATGACTGGCGTAACGCCTAAAAACAGCAGCGTCAGCATCCAGTTCGTCCAGAACAGATAGCCAATCAACCCGACGACAAACAGACCTTCGCGCAGAATAACGGTAACGGCATTGGTTGCCGCCCCGGCCACCTGCTCGACATGGTACGTTACCCGGGAAACGAGATGACCGCTTGAGTGCTGGTCAAAAAAGCGCCCTGGCAAATGCAGCAAGTGAGCAAATACATCGCAGCGCAACGTGTGGATGACATAGCGACCTACATACGCCATGTAATAGGTACTCAAAAAAGTACCCACCCCGCGCGCGGCAAACATTAAAACGACAAACAGCGGCAAAAATAGCCGAAAAGCCGCATCCGGATTTTGAATACCGTCAATGAGGCGTTTCATCATTTCCGCAAGCGCCGTACTGGATGCGGCATAAACCACAAATCCAATGACCGCTAGGGCAAATGCTCGCCAATGCGGTTTTACATAGCTCAGCAGTCGTTTATAAAGAACCCAACCTGAATCAGTCACACGCGCTCCTGGCAATAGTGTGCAATGCGCTGAATTCTACCTTATGGCGAGGCGCATCAACACCGCTTAGCGCTATCCGGTTGCGGGCGCATGGGTGTGATAATCACTGGATGATCTTTTTGCAGCCAAAAGCGCAGCGCACCATCGTGTCCCGTATTCCACAGGCAGCTGCCTTGTTTTCGAAAACGCCGTACCACATCATCCACTGGGTGCTGAAAAGGGTTGTTACGTCCAGCACTAAAAATAGCGTGATGGGGCGCGGCATGCTGAACAAACTGAACGCCGGAACTGGTGCGGCTACCGTGATGTCCGGCCACCAATACGCTGACGGGCAAATCAACATCGCGCAGAAAGCGCCGTTCGATATCGCGACTGACATCCCCGGTAATTAACAGCCGCTTTTCGCCTACGCTAACTTCCAGCACGCATGAGCGATCATTGGCGGAGTAAGTATTAGACCCGGCGGGTGGCCATAAAAAGCGATAGGCTATGCCATCACGCTGCCAAGCTTGCCCGCGCTCGCAGGCGGTGGCCATTACCGGCAATGATTCACCTACCGGTGCTTGCCAGCGCGCCACGCTGTGGTCTTCAAGCAACGCTCCAATGCCCCCGGCATGGTCGATATCGGCATGGCTTACGATCACTTGATCAAAATGCTGGTTAGGCGACCAAAGCGTTTGTAGCGGCATAAAGCCTGCCTGAAAACGCGGGCCCGTATCGTAAAGCAGGCGGTACTGCTGGCTGCGCAGCTCAACAAGCTGGCCTTGGCCCACGTCATGCACGGTCACGCGCAGCTTACCTTTGGGCATGGGCTCCTGAGGTGACCACCAGGGAAGCAACACCGCGAGCAGCACCGGTCCACCTCTTAACCAGGGAGGCACACTCGGCAGCCCCCAGCACAGCGCCAGCCATAAAAGCACACCGCTTAAGGGATAGATGAGCGTCTGGTCAGGCTCCCATAGCGGCCATAGCTGCACTACCTGGGTAAGCAAAGCGTAAAAAACGCCCAGCGCCTGCTCAAACAGCCACCAGACGCCTGTGCCAAGCAAGGGTAGCGGCGCGAAAATCCAACCCAACAGCGCCAAAGGCACCATCACAGAACTGACCCAGGGCACGGCGATTAAATTGATAAGTGGCGACGCAGGCGCGATACGTTCAAAGGCAATAAGAACGGCAGCCGCCATTAGCGGAGCCAGCAATAACTGTGAGCGCAGCAGTGCCCAGCACCAGCCTTTAATGCCCCGCGGCCGAGAGCGTCCCTGCCAGATAATAATCAACCAGCCAACGGCCAGAAATGAAAGCCAGAGTCCAGGGCGCCATAATGACAGCGGATCGATCACAACAACTAACCCAAGCGCCAGCCACCAGGCCTGCCAAATGCCCGGCGCATGCCGCCCGCTCAGCACCCAGAGGCCCACCAGCGCCATCACCATGGCCCGCATCGCCGGGGGTGCCAAGCCTGCCAATGACGCATACCCAACGGTAACCACCGCCGCTGCCCACCACGGCCAAGCGCGCATCCGCCAGTTGGTGGGAGTGATTAACCGTGACGCCATTCTCGCCAGAAGTAGCGCAAACCCGGCCACCAAACCAACATGCAAACCTGAAATCACCACTAAGTGTGTGGTTCCCGTGGCGTTGAGCAGCGCCCAGTCATCCTGGGTTAACCGGTCGCCCTCACCCAGCGTCAAGGCGGCCAGCCAACGGCGCGTCCGCTCGCTCAGTGGCTGGTTATCCAATACATCTAGCGCCATTAGGCGTACAGAGAAGCCAGCATCCGCCAGTTTTACCGCTGCTGGCTCCTGACGCACATACCCGGTTGCGTGAATGCCCTCTCGCCATAGCCACTGTTCAAAATCAAAGACATCAGGATTAGCAAAACCACTGGGGGGGCGCAGGCGCAGCGTCAAACGCCACTGCTCTCCGGCTTGATAAACGCTATCGCCATACGCCGTGACACGTACTTTTTGGAGCGCCCGGAAAGAAGGCGCATCGCTGGGCGCTTCACACGCATTAACGCTTAGCAGCAGCCGCTGGGAGCCACCGGATGCGGTGACGCTAAGCAGCGTGGCATCCACAACGACATCTTCACCATTGAGCCCAACCGGAAGCTGGCTAGCCCACTCCTGATGAATACCTACAAAAACCCAACCACCGATCAATAACCATATAGCCGCCTGAGGCCGCCAGACCATTAACAACAACGCAGCCAGCAAACCAACGCCTACAAAAGGATTAATGAGCCCTGTCATGCCGCTTACCCCAGCGATAATAGCGCCTGACAGGGCCGCCATTGCAGCCGGTATCGCAACGCCCAACGGCATACGACTCTCCTTGGCATAAGAACTTCACACACTCGGCATAGCCTAAGCACTACGCTATATGGATAATGGGTGCACTAATAGGCAAGAGTACCTGACATGCCGCGCCGTTTCCTGCAGCGCTATATGCCTAAACCCGATATGTTACGGCAGCAGCGATCTCTACGCTTTATGGCGCCGCTGATTGCTGACCCGGGTCTGTGGCTTTTAACTCGCCGAAGCGTTGCCAATGCGTTTAGCGTCGGCTTGTTTTGCGCCATGCTACCCATACCTTTTCAAATGGTGGTCGCGGCTATCGGTGCACGACTTAGCCGCTGTAACCTGGCCCTGTCGGTAAGTCTTGTCTGGATCACCAACCCCCTCACCATGCCGCTTATTTTTTACTGCAACTATCGGCTGGGTACCTTCATTCTCGGCGCGCCGGTACGCGAGGCGCCAACGCGTATTTCAACGCGCTGGATTGCTGAACAGATGCACGATATTTTGCCCCCATTGGTGGTCGGATCACTTGTTACGGCCATTGTTTTGGCGCTGGTGGCCAATGTCGGCATTCGCCTTATCTGGCGTTGGCACGTGTCCTATAACTGGAAACGCCGCCGCCAAAACAGGCAGCGGCGTCGGGCGCGGGTCGAATCTGAGTTCGATGATTAAGGCGTGCGGGGCTGCTCGATAAGCTTGCCTGCATCCAGTTTAAGCACCCTATCCTGATGCGCCGCCAGGCCCACGTCGTGGGTCACGATAACGAAGGCGCAGGCGCTCTCTTTAGCCAACTCATCCATCAAGGCCAGAATGGTCGCGGCGGTCGTTTGATCCAGGTTCCCCGTCGGCTCGTCCATCAGCACAAGGCTTGGATCAGTTACCAGCGCGCGGGCAATTGCCACACGCTGACGCTCACCGCCAGAAAGCTCGCCCGGCTTATGGTCGGCTCGCGCTTTCATCCCGACTCGCTCAAGAATCTGCATTGCACGTTTTTCAGCGGTTTTTTTCGACTGACCGCGAATAATCAATGGTAACGCTGCATTTTCAACCGCGGTAAACTCCGCCAGCAGATGGTGAAACTGGTAGACAAAGCCGATATAGCGATTGCGAAACTTCCCTAAGGCCGCCTCGTTTAATGTAGAAAGCGGTTCGCCCGCGATCACTACTTGGCCATTGCTAGGCCGATCCAGCCCGCCCAGCAGGTTAAGTAGCGTCGTTTTACCCGACCCTGAACTGCCCACGATCGCCACACGCTCACCGGCACGCACGGATAGCTCAAGCTTATCAAGCACGGTTAAGTCTTGCGGACCTTCGCTATAAACGCGTGTTAAATCATGGCAATTCAGCATAATGGGCGGCTCCTGAGCCTTTGCCCCGGAGCCTGGCGTAGCGGTAGACGACGCGGCAGTTAACGGCGTAGTAGTAGACATGGAAGCATCCTTATTCATAGCGCAGAACATCCGCCGGTTGAACACGAGCAGCGCGCCAAGCGGGGTACAGCGTGGACAGGAACGTTAGACCGAAGGCCGCCAATACAATGTTGCGAACGTCGTCCCACTGCAGTTGAGATGGCAAGTCGCTAATAAAGTAAACGCCTGCATCCAGGAACTGAATACCAAAGGCCGCTTCAAACCAACCGATCAGAT
Organism: Halomonas sp. AOP43-A1-21; assembly: GCF_052376775.1. Classification (NCBI taxonomy): domain Bacteria; kingdom Pseudomonadati; phylum Pseudomonadota; class Gammaproteobacteria; order Oceanospirillales; family Halomonadaceae; genus Halomonas; species Halomonas sp. AOP43-A1-21. The sequence continues at coordinate 137,791 of NZ_JBQSWC010000001.1, forward strand.
CCGAGATTGTCAGCGCCAGCAAAATGCCCACGGCCACGCCAATGGCAATCCCCATCAGGCCAATGGCCAATCCTTGAACGATGAAAATACCCATGATAGAGCGTGGCGTTGCGCCAATGGTGCGCAAAATAGCGATATCCGCTCGCTTGTCGGTGACCACCATGACCAGGGTAGAAACAATATTGAAAGCGGCGACGGCCACAATAACGGTTAACAGCAGCGCAATCATGCGCTTTTCCATTTGAATGGCCTGGAAAAGGTTGCCATGCGAGGACGTCCAGTCAGTACCGCGGTAGCCCGGCCCTAAATCATTAACGATAGCCTGAGTTTCACTGCCGGCTATAAACAGATCGTTAAGCTCCAGGCGCAAGCCACCTACCGCATCGCCCAGGCGGGCCAGCGTTTGCATATCTTCAATATTGGCGTAGGCAAGATTGGCATCAAGATCAGCGCCAACGCTGAAAATACCGCTAACGGTAAAGCGCTTTAAACGCGGGAAAACACCTGCCGGTGTAATGGATGCTTCAGGCACCAGCAGCGTCACACGATCGCCGACGCCAACGCCCAACTGGCGTGCCAGCATTGAGCCAAGCACCACATTCCACTCACCCGGCACCAGGTCGGCAAGCGCACCTTGGCGCATATGCTGACCGATAATGGATACCTGATCTTCCCAATCAGGGTTAATACCGTTGACCATTGCCCCTTGGTTACGACCAGCGGCAGAGAACATACCCTGCTGCTCAACATACGGTGCTGCACCAATGACGCGCTCGCGCTGGATCAGCTCGTCGGCCAGCGCTTCCCACTCGACCATCCCTTGGGTTGCCTCGATTTTCGTATGCGGCACCATTCCTAGAATGCGCGTGCGCAGTTCGTGGTCGAAACCGTTCATGACCGATAACACCAGGATGAGCACCGCCACCCCCAGCATGAGCCCCAGCATCGATGTTAATGAAATAAATGAAATAAAGTGATTCCGGCGTTTGGCGCGCACGTAGCGCAGCCCCACCAGGAAAGGCAAACGATCAAGCATGGCGTCATTCCTTATTAATAAGCGCTCATGGTACGGTTTTTTTAGCAATACTGCATGTGCAAACGGCCATTAGAGCGACAGAATACAGGCCCGTTCCCTTAAACCACGTAGGGCTTGCAAGTTACCCCGCGACCCCCTACATTGCGCCCATTTACGCTGGCGCAATCGGCGAGCGTTTGTGTTTATCAAAAGATCTTACCAAGAGGCTCTGCGACGTTGGCTAACATGACTTATCGCCTGCTGCCTGAATGGCATCCACAAGACGGTTTACAGCTCACCTGGCCACGCCCTGATGGCGACTGGGAGTCGCTGCTATCGCGCATTGAGGCAACGCTTGAGCGCATTGTACTGGCAACCGTTCGTTATCAGCAGGTGGTTATCAGCATGCCTGATGAGGCAACCTGCGCCCGGGTGCGGGCAACATTCGATGCCTACGGCGTGCCGGCTCACAAGCTATTACTGATAGTGGCGCCCACGGATGATACCTGGGCACGCGACCACGGCCCAATCAGCGTGGTTGATGACGAAGGCCAGCCAGTAATGCTGGACTACACCTTCACCGGTTGGGGCGGCAAATTTCCGGCCAGCAACGATAACCAGCTGACACAAGCGCTAGCGGACGCAGGCGTTTGGGCGTGCCCAATTGCTTCACGCGATATGGTGCTGGAAGGTGGCGCGATTGAAACCGATGGTGAAGGCACGCTTTTAACCACTGAAGCCTGTTTGCTCAACCCTAACCGCAATCCGCATTTGACCCGACAGGACGTTGAAGCGCTGCTGGCTGACGACTTTGGCGTCGACCGCGTGCTGTGGTTAACCAACGGCCACCTAGAAGGTGACGATACGGATAGCCACGTTGATACATTGGCGCGTTTTTGCAATCCCACGACGATTGCCTATGTTCGCTGCGACGATCCGCAAGATCCGCATTATGCCGCGCTACAGGCCATGGAGCAGGAGTTAAAAGCTTTTCGGCAGCGTAACGGCGAAGCATACCGGCTTGTACCACTGCCTTGGCCACAGGCATGCTTTGATCCTGAAGACGGCCATCGGCTGCCAGCCACTTATGCCAACTTCCTGATTATTAACGACGCGGTGCTGGTACCCACCTATGGTGATCCAGCAGATACTTTGGCGCTCATGGCGCTAGCCGATGCGTTTCCAGACCATGCGTTGATCCCCATTGAGTGCTCAAGCGTTATTCGTCAGCATGGCAGCCTACACTGCTTAACCATGCAGCTACCCAAAGGTACGCTGACAGCGGCCTCTTCCAACCAGTAAGGAGCTACGATGTCTATAAAGTCGACAACTGACCTAACGGTTGGAATAGTTCAGCAGCCTGCCTGGCCCGATAAAGCGCAGAGCCTTGACGCCAGCGAAGCGGGCATTCGGGATGCGGTAAAGCGCGGCGCGCAGCTGGTCATGCTTCAGGAGCTGCATGCTACCCACTACTTTTGCCAGTTTGAAGACCCGGCGCTGTTTGATTTGGCCGAGCCGCTGGATGGGCCGACCGGCCAGCGCCTGGAAGCGTTAGCCCGCGAGCTGGATATCGTACTGGTGGGTTCACTGTTTGAACGACGTGCGCCTGGGCTTTATCACAACACCGCCGTGGTATATGACCGCGATAAAGGCCGCGTAGGTCAGTATCGTAAAATGCATATTCCCGATGACCCGGGCTTTTATGAAAAGTTTTATTTTACGCCCGGTGACCATGACGCGAGCCGTGCAGAAGGGTTTACCCCGATTGATACATCGCTTGGCCGTTTAGGCGTTTTGGTATGCTGGGATCAATGGTATCCGGAAGCCGCACGCCTGATGGCCTTGGCGGGCGCCGACTTGCTGCTTTACCCCACGGCCATTGGCTGGGACCCCAACGATGATATCGCCGAGCAGACACGTCAGAAAGATGCCTGGACGCTGATTCAGCGCTCCCACGGTGTCGCCAATGGCTTGCCGGTGATCGTCGCTAACCGTATTGGCTTTGAGGCCGACCATTCAGGTGTCGGTGACGGCATTCAGTTCTGGGGTGGAAGCTTTATCTGTGGGCCTCAGGGCGAGCTGCTTGCCCATGCAGGTGAAGAGGCCGAGCAGCTGGTCGTCACTATCGATATGGCGCGCTGTGAAAACACCCGGCGCATCTGGCCTTATCTGCGTGATCGCCGCATAGATGCCTATAGCGATTTAACCCGCCGCTTTCGCGATTAGGGTCGTAACAAGCTCATAAAGCAAACGCCTGCCAGATGACTCTGGCAGGCGTTTTTTTGGCGCTTATCTTCGGTACTAATCTTAGATGCTAATTTTAAGTGCTTATCTTAAGTGCTTATTTTAAGTACTTATCCTCAGCACGTAAAAGCTTACTTCCAGAAATCGCGAATCGAGGCGATACCCTGAGCGCCTACAGCACGGGCATGATTTGCATCAAAGCGGGTCATGCCGCCCAGCGCAAAGACCGGCATACCGGCACGCTCAACCAGCTGCTGGAAATCATGCCAGCCAATGGGGGCTACTTCTGGATGGGAAGGCGTTGTACGCAGTGGCGACAAAGTCACGAAATCACAGCCCAGTACGGCTGCTTTCGAAAGCTGGATCTGATCATGGGTCGATGCCGAAAGCCACTTCTGTTCCGAAATAGGACGTCGGTCCAGCTGCATTAACCGTTCACTGGTTAAGTGGATACCGTCAGCATCCACTTTTTCAAGCAAGCCAGGCTCACCGTTAAGCAGCAGGCTAGCGCCATGCTCACGACACATACGCAAGGCACGCTCGGCACGCTCAATGTAGGCGGCCTCATCAAGCGCTTTGGCACGTAGCTGCACAAGACGAATATTATCTTCTTTCAACGCCCGTTCCAGGAACGCATCAAACCGTGCTTCATCCGCCTCTTCACTGGTAATCAGGTACTCAGTGGGCAGCATGACGGCGCGCAGAATAGGCAGATTGGCGGCAGGGAACGGATATTTTACCAGCTCTTCCATCGGCACCCAGCGTACCGCCTGACCCTCGCGCCCAAACGGCTCGCCCGCAAACTCATGAACCTGCCAAACATCCAGCAAAATATGCTTGTCAGGATATTCATGGTGGATACGGATCAAAGGCTGGGCGCGAATAATCTCGACACCCAGCTCTTCGTGCAGCTCGCGCTTAAGCCCTTCAAGACCCGTTTCATAAGGCGCCAGCTTGCCACCGGGAAACTCCCATAAACCGCCCTGATCGACATTCGAGGGCCGACGCGCGATCAATACTTTTTTCTGATCGGCACTAACGATTGCAGCTGCCGCGACATGAACCCGTCGTTTTACCATTACATTCATTACGTCTTTATCCACTGTGTACGCGCTGGCAAGTTAATGCCAGCGCCAACTCGCTGCGTGAGCCCTTTTATGACTGCTGATCCAGCCTTTCGACTGAACTTAGCTACGATAACCCTAGCTAGGATAACCTTAGCTACGATAATCCGCGTTAATCGTCACATAGTCATGGGAAAGATCCGAGGTCCAAACGGTGGCGCTCTCGTCACCACGTCCCAGGCTGATGCGAATAGTGATCTCTTCTTGTGCCATCACCGCACTGCCCGCCTTTTCAGTGTAGCCGCTTGCCCGGCCGCCGCCTTCGACCAGACGAACATCAGCCAAGTCAATGACTACCCGACTCACGTCAAAATTATCCACGGGCGCCCGACCCACTGCGGCCAATATACGACCCCAGTTAGCGTCAGATGCATAAAGCGCCGTTTTAACCAGCGGTGAATGGGCAACCGTAAATGCCACATCCAACGCTTCCTGACGGCTCTTTGCGTCATCGACCTGAAGCGTGACAAACTTCGTCGCGCCCTCACCGTCACGAATGATTGCCTGCGCTAACGTGGTCATTACCTGCTGCAACGCATCACGAAACAGCTCGATATCTGCGTCATTAATGACCGCAGCCCCCGCCCCCGTAGCTGCCAGCAGGCAGGCATCGTTGGTGGAGGTATCGCTGTCCACGGTAATGCAGTTGAAGGAAGCATCAACGGTTTCGCGCAGCAGACGATCCAGCAACGACTGCTCAATCGTCGCATCGGTCACCACAAAGCCCAGCATGGTCGCCATATTCGGCTTGATCATGCCGGAGCCTTTAGTGATCCCGTTGATAGTGATCGTGCCACCACTCACGTCAAGCGTAATGCTTGCGCCTTTAGCTCGGGTATCGGTGGTGAGAATCCCCTCGCCCGCCTGCTGCCAGGCCTGGCTACCCTCGGCTGTTGAATAAAGCGCAGGGGCCAGGCCCGCCAGCAGCCGCTCCATGGGGAGCGGCTCACCAATGACGCCGGTTGAGAAAGGCAGCACCTGATGCTCTGCAACGCCCGCCTGTTCTGCCAACGCTTTGCAGCTGGCATAGGCATCTTGAAGCCCTTGTTTACCGGTGCCCGCATTCGCATTACCAGTATTCACCAGCCAATAACGCGGCGACTGACCGTTCTCGCGGCAGCGCTCGATATGCGCCTTGGCAACCGTTACGGGTGCTGCACAAAACGCATTACGCGTAAAGACACCGGACACCGCAGCTGATTCAGGCAGTTCAATCACCACCACGTCACGGCGACCCGGTTTTTTAATACCCGCCATTGCACTTCCTAGGCGCACCCCCGCAAGGGGTGGCATCACCGGAAAGGGACTTTTACCCACCGCCATGATCGTCTCCTCTACCTTTATTCAGCCCGCTTCGTTAGCTTAATTTTCCACAGCACTGCTTGTACTTCTTACCTGAGCCGCAAATACAGGGATCGTTACGCCCGACTTTAGGCCCTTCGCGACGTACAGGGCGTGCATCCATGTCAGCGTCATTGTCATCGACGCCACTCATTTCCGCTCCCGCTGCTGCATTCTCATTCGATGAAGCGTCATCGTGACGGGTAGCGGCGGCCGCTTTTTCACGGGCCAGCTCGTCACGACGTTTTTGCTCCAGCGCATCGACCTCTTCAGGCTGGCGTACCTGGACATGGCTCAAGATACGGGTAACGTCCGCTTTGATATTGGTTAGCAAGTGCTGGAACAGCTCAAAGGATTCGCGCTTGTACTCTTGCTTGGGGTTTTTCTGGGCGTAGCCGCGCAGATGAATACCGCGACGCAGGTGATCCATGGACTGCAAATGCTCTTTCCAACGCGTATCCAGAACCTGCAGCATTACTTGCTTTTCAAAGCGACGAATCAGAGTAGCCCCGGCTGCATCCACCTTGGCCGCATAGGCTTCCCGGTGCATGGTCTGGAGACGTTCGCGCAGTTTCTCTTCACTGAAACGCTCATCTTCAGCCGCCCACTCAACCACCGGAGCATCCAGGTTAAATTCCGCCTTGAGATGCGCTTCCAAGCCAGGCAAATCCCACTGTTCGGCCAGGCTTTGCGGTGGAACGAAGTCGCTGATGGAGTCTTCCATCACTTCTTCACGGATACCCACGATCGCTTCTGAAATATCGTCAGAGGCCAGGACTTCGTTGCGCTGTTCGTAAATAACCCGGCGCTGATCGTTGGCGACGTCATCATATTCAAGCAGCTGCTTACGGATATCGAAGTTACGTCCTTCAACTTTTTTCTGCGCCCGCTCTACCGCGTTAGATACCATCTTGTGCTCGATGGCTTCACCGCGCTCAAGGCCTAGCGCCTGCATCAGGCGTTTGACGCGATCAGAGCCGAACAGGCGCATCAAGCTGTCTTCCAGCGACAGGAAGAAGCGAGTCGAACCCGGGTCGCCCTGACGACCTGCACGGCCACGCAGCTGGTTATCAATACGCCGGGACTCGTGGCGCTCAGAGCCGATAACGTGCAAACCACCGGCTGCCAGCACGCCGTCATGGCGCTGTTGCCATTCGGTTTTTAACGCGTCAATCTGGGCTTGGCTTGGGTTCTGTAGCTTGGCAGCGTCCGCCTCCCAGTTACCGCCCAGCATGATATCGGTACCCCGACCGGCCATATTGGTGGCAATCGTAATAGCGCCAGGACGACCCGCCTGAGCAATAATTTCCGCTTCGCTTTGGTGCTGCTTGGCATTCAGAACGCTGAACTTGAGACCTGCATCATTCATCAGGCGCGCAAGATATTCTGACGTTTCAATTGAAGCGGTACCTACCAACACCGGGCGCCCTGCTTCGGTTTCGGTTTTAACGTCTTTGATAATCGCTTCGTATTTTTCTTCAGCGCTCAGGTAGACCAGATCGTTAAGATCCTTCCGTGCCAACGGACGGTTGGTCGGAATGACGATAACGTCAAGGCCGTAAATCTGGCGAAATTCGAACGCTTCGGTATCGGCGGTACCGGTCATACCTGCAAGTTTTTCATACAGGCGGAAATAGTTCTGGAAGGTCGTGGATGCCAGCGTCTGGCTTTCACGCTGAACGGTTACGCCTTCTTTGGCCTCAACGGCCTGATGCAGGCCTTCAGACCAGCGGCGGCCCGGCATCGTCCGGCCGGTATGCTCATCAACGATGACCACCTGATCTTCCGAAACGATGTAGTCCACGTCGCGGTTATACAGATAGCGCGCGCGTAGTGCAGAGTGCATATGTTGAAGCAGGTTAAGGTTTTGAGCCGCATAGAGCGACTCGCCTTCTTTAAGAAGGCCTTCCGCCTGCATCAGTTCTTCTACCTTGTTATGCCCCTGCTCGGTCAGCTCCACCTGTTTCTGCTTTTCATCCAGCACGAAATCGCCGGTAGCAGGCACATCGTCGTCTTCAGACACCTCGCCTTGCTCTAACTGCAAAGAGAGCTGGTTCGCGACGTTATAAAGATTGGTATTTTCATCCACTGCGCCAGAGATGATTAGCGGCGTACGCGCTTCATCAATCAGGATGGAATCGACCTCATCGACAATGGCGTAATGCAGGCCACGCTGCACCTTGTCTTCCAAGGAGAACGCCATGTTGTCGCGCAGGTAGTCAAAACCAAACTCGTTATTGGTACCGTAGGTGATATCGCACCGGTAGGCATGGCGCTTCTCTTCACCCGTCTGACCCGAAAAGATAACGCCGATGGAGAGTCCGAGGAACTCATACAGCGGACGCATCCACTCGGCATCACGGCGCGCCAGATAGTCGTTCACCGTCACAACGTGCACGCCCTTGGCGGGCAGCGCATTCAGATAAACCGCAAGCGTTGCGACCAGCGTTTTACCTTCACCGGTTTTCATTTCGGCGATACGCCCACGATGCAGTGTCATGCCCCCGACCATCTGCACATCGAAATGGCGCATCCCCATTACGCGCTTGCTCGCCTCACGTACGATTGCAAAGGCGTCGGGTAGCAGGTTATCCAGCGCTTCACCACTGCTCAGCCGCTGGCGTAGTTCTGCCGTTTTGCCCTGAAGCTCTTCATCACTCAGTTTTTCAAACTCTGCCTCAAGCGCGTTCACACCGTGAACGTTTTTGTGCATGCGCTTTACTTCACGGTCATTCTTAGAACCAACTACTTTACGTAACAAATTATTAATCATGAAATATCCACATCATCATGAGCGACCCAATGGGTTTCGCCCTGTTCCATATAAGGCAAATAGAGTGCGTTTTTAGTGAACCGTGAAATAAGCAGGCGGGCCACGCTGGGTAAGCACATCGCGCGCGGCCACCTGGCGCTTTATAAAGCGGTACGCAGGCAAGCTGTGACGCAGCACCCTCACCTGCTTGATGCGCCGCTGCCAACGCTTTAAGGCGCGCCGCCTTCTGGCGATCCATTGAGACTGGGCACGTAAAATAGCGGGCACCCACAAACAGACGCTAACGCTGCGTTCAGTACCGCGAAAAGCATCAGAAGGCACTAGACTGCTGGGTAAAAGACAGCTTACTAGGAGACCCGCCAGCCACCAACGCGCCAGGCCATAACGACGGTAACGTCGCGGCGAAGCATAAAAGGCATTAAGCGTTGAGGACATGCTGTGGGTTGGCTCCTGAGCGTGTTAGGCTCTGCTGATAAGTAGCTCGTCAAAAAATTTACATGGCTACTTAGTAATATTGAGAGGGTTATCCTAGGATTCAAGCGTATGAGTATAAAGGTTAAGCGTTCTCAGGCCCAGCCCATCGCCCGCCTGCTAAACAAGTCTGGCGATATTGGCCAGTTAATGCGCCAATCTCGTCTTATTGACCAGGCCCAGAGCCACCTACGCGCGCATCTGCCTGAAGAAATGCGCCAGCATATTTTTGTGGGCGGCTTTCGTGAAGGCCGCCTGACCCTTATCAGCGGCCAAGCCAGCTGGCTGACGTGGCTACGCTTTGAGCAGCGGCGTTTATTGACGCTGCTTCACCAGCTACCCGGCTTTGAAGCCGTAAGCGGCTTTACCTTTAAAGTTCGCCCCGTACACCCGGTTGAAGCCCCACTGCGCAACACGCGCAAACTATCAGCCAGCGCAGGTCAAACCCTGACGGAGTGCGCAAGCGACATGCAGAACCCCGCGCTTCGCAAAGCGCTTGAGCGCCTGGCATCCCACGCACCAGAGAAATAACAGTATTCGTGATACCTAGAAATGCAAAAGCACCGCCAAAGCGGTGCTTAACATCCAACCTGAACCGTGCCACAAGTTCGAATAGCGCTATTACCTAAGCCATCAGGCCATTGCGGGTGCCGCGTACGAAATAGGCGCGACGGCTTTCTCGCCTTCAAACGTCACAATCTCGTAAGCATCGGGCTGCGCCATCAGTTCACGACATAGCTGATTGTTCAGCGCATGACCGGACTTAACACCATGGAATTCGCCAATCAGGCTGTGGCCCAACTGATACAGATCACCAATGGCATCCAGCACTTTGTGTTTTACAAACTCGTCTTCGTAGCGCAGTCCGCCCTCGTTGACGATACGGTAATCATCGACAACGATTGCATTATCAAGGCTGCCGCCAAGAGCCAGGTTATTAGAGCGTAAAAATTCCAGGTCCTTCATGAATCCGAAAGTACGCGCCCGGGAAACTTCTTTCACAAAAGATGTGGTCGAGAAATCAATCAGGGCCGTTTGTTTCTGCTGCTCAAATACCGGGTGATCAAAATCAATCGCAAAAGAGACCTTGAACCCCTGATGAGGTAGAAAAACGGCTTCTTTATCGCCATCGCTAACCGCTACGCGACGCTTGATGCGGATAAATTTCTTTGGGGCATCCTGTTCAAGAATACCCGCCGATTGAATCAAAAACACAAACGGGCTAGCACTGCCGTCCATAATAGGAACTTCAGGCGCACTTAAGTCAACATACGCATTGTCGATACCCAAGCCTGCAAACGCAGACATCAGGTGTTCAACCGTTGCCACTTTGACGCCTTCAAACGAAAGTGCAGTGCAAAGCTTTGTATCTTCGACAAGCTCGGCACGTGCGGGTACGTGTACCACGGGATCCAGATCGGTTCTAACAAACACAATCCCGGTGTTTGCCGGCGCCGGACGCAAAGCCAAATGGACTTTTTTACCGGAGTGCAGACCCACTCCAGTGGCGCGGATGACGTTTTGTAGGGTGCGTTGTCTGATCATGGGCAGTGGTCGAACTCTAATGACGGCAGTACCGTAAGGAAAGGGGAAGTTATCAAACAGTGTTCACTTTAACAGCAAACGAGCGTTTTAACCAATAAAACACTCGTTTGATGTATTTGACACCGATTGAAACAATCAGTCAGCCTGACGGCGCAAGAACGCTGGAATGTCCAGATAGTCATCAGCATCAGCTGAACGGCTTTTTTCAGGCCGCGGCTTAGGCGCATGTTCCGGCGCTTCTGCACGAGCCGTGGCCTGCTGGCGCATTACTGTTGGCTGCTGGAGCTTGCGATAATCAGAAGAGTCCGTGGCGGAGCGGCGCACCGGCTCGCGCGTTGCTGACGCTTTAGAAGACTTGCTACCATCCAAGCCGGCAGCAACCACCGTTACACGCAGCTCATCGGACATTTCCATATCAATGGAAGTTCCGACCACGATGGTGGCTTCTTGCGACGCAAATTCCTGAACCGTGGCACCCACATCGTTGAATTCGCCAATCGAAAGATCCGGGCCAGCAGTAATATTGACCAGAATACCCCGTGCGCCATGCAGATCGATATCTTCCAACAGCGGGCTGCGGATAGCTTTTTCGGCTGCTTCGCGGGCACGGTTTTCACCGGTAGCCCCGCCTGTGCCCATCATCGCCATGCCCATTTCAGACATAACGGTGCGCACATCAGCAAAGTCGACGTTGATAATGCCGGGACTGGTAATCAGCTCGGCGATACCTTGTACGGCACCTAGCAGTACATCATTCGCGGCGCTGAACGCCGTGAGCAGCGTAGCGTTCTTGCCTAATACGGAAAGCAGTTTTTCGTTGGGGATAGTGATCAGCGAGTCGACGTGCTCGGAGAGCTCTTTCATGCCCTCTTCGGCCGCGCGCATACGCTTGGGACCCTCAAACGGGAAAGGCCGTGTAACCACTGCCACGGTTAGAATACCTAGCTCTTTGGCCACCTGAGCAACCACGGGAGCGCCGCCAGTACCTGTACCACCGCCCATACCAGCAGTGATAAAGACCATATCGGCGCCCTGCAATAGCTCGGCGATACGATCTCGATCTTCCATTGCGGCCTGGCGCCCCACTTCTGGGTTAGCACCAGCGCCTAGCCCTTTAGTGATTTCACTACCGAGCTGTAAGACTGTTTTCGCGGATACGCGTTTAAGTGCCTGGGCATCGGTATTGGCGCAAATAAACTCAACGCCTTCAATATTGCTTTCGACCATATGGTTGACGGCATTACCGCCGCCACCACCAACACCGACTACTTTGATGACCGCACTACTCGAGGGTGCGTTATCTACCAATTCGAACATAAGCCCCGTCTCCTGAACCGCGCTTGCGGCCCTGTCAGAAATTTCCTTTAAACCAGCCTTTAACTCTGGCCAGCGCCGAATGGCCTTCCTTGATATCACGCCGGGCAAGCTCGTTGCGTCCTTTATGGGCAGCAACCACTCCCCCGTGGCTTTCTAGACCTCGCCCATGACGCACTTCTTGCAACGCATAATGCAGTAAGCCGACACCTGTCGCATAAATGGGGTTACGCACGACATCTGCCAAACCTCGAACATTTTGCGGACAGGCGATACGAACCGGCATATGAAATATTTCCTCTGCCAGCTCACTCACACCTTCCATGCGTGAGGTGCCACCAGTAAGTACCACACCAGCGGCCACCATATCTTCATAGCCACTACGGCGTAATTCGTCTCTTACCAGTGTAAATAGCTCTTCATAGCGTGGCTCCACTACTTCAGCGAGCGCCTGACGTGATAAATCACGCGCGGGGCGGTCACCCACACTAGGAACTTTGATCATTTCATCGCTGGATGCCAGCTGCGTTAGTGCGCAGGCATACTTAACTTTAATCTCTTCAGCGTGCTGAGTTGGCGTACGCAAGGCCATAGCGATATCGTTGGTTACCTGGTCGCCAGCAATCGGTATAACCGCAGTATGCCGGATAGCACCTTCGGTAAAGATAGCCATATCGGTGGTTCCACCACCAATATCCACCATACACACACCGAGCTCACGCTCGTCTTCGGTTAATACCGCCATACTGGAAGCCAGCTGCTCCAGGATAATGGCATCAACATCCAAACCGCAGCGGCGAACACACTTCTCAATATTTTGTACTGCATTAAGTGCCGCAGTTACCAGATGAACCTGCGCCTCTAACCTGACACCCGACATACCCAAGGGTTCACGAATACCGCCCTGAGTGTCAATTGAAAACTCTTGAGGCAGCACGTGTAAAACACGCTGACCTTCTGAGACGGCCCGGGCTCTGGCGGAATCGATAACGCGGTCAATATCGGAGGGCGTAACTTCGCGCTCTTTAATAGCCACCACGCCGTCGGAATTCATCGAACTAATATGGCTACCGGCGACACCGACATATACTGAGTGAATATCGCAGCCCGCCATTAGCTCGGCTTCTTCCACGGCACGTTGAATGGACTGAACCGTTGACTCAATATTAATCACGACGCCACGTTTCATGCCCCGTGAGGGGTGGGAGCCGATACCCGCAATTTCGATGCCGCCATCATCGGTAGGTTGCCCGACGATTGCGACGACCTTGGACGTTCCAATGTCCAGCCCGACCACCATATTAGATGCATTGGGTGAGCCTGCCATGAGTCGGGAATACTCCTTATAATCTTTTTTTAAATAGTAAAATAAATAAGGGACACTTAACTCAACTCATCGCCTAATGATTACAACTTAGCAGTCAACAAGCGTTGATGACTAATTATCATTAAACGCCGATGAGAGAGAATAAACCCACAAAAAACTTTCACTGGCCCATAGTATAGAAACAATCGCCAGAATACGACTAGCGACACCCCACAATAATGGGCTTGGCAAGTAATTTAAACCCCATTAATGGGTTTTTCCACGTTGGCGATCACTAACTCTGGTTAAAAAGCGTTAAGTAAACCGAAGATTACTCTTCTGAGTCCTCAAAATCACTTTCACCATGCCAGGCAACTGCAACGCCATTAGGGTAACGCAGGTCAATATAGCGGATATGTTCGCCGGACCTGGATAGTTCTCGCTGCCAGGAAGCCGATAACCGTGCCAAACGCACCTCATGATCGCGTCTACCCAACATTACCCAGGCGCCGTTATCTAACTGTAACCGCCATGCTCCCCGCGGCTCTAAACGTAACTGGGCAAGCGACAGCGATAAACCTTCAAAGTGCGGCATTAAACGATGATAGTAACTTAAGACTTCTTCACTACTTCCATTAGGCCCAGCCAGATCAGGAAGCCCTTTGGGTACATCAATAGGCGCAAAGGAAAAAGGTTCGCCTTCTGGGTTAAGTAAAAAATCATCGTTCCAACGTGCAACCGGCGCTTGCTCAACCAACTCAAACACCAAAGCGTTAGGCCATTCACGGGAAATACGCACTTCTTGAAGCCAGCCCACCTGCAGGGCACGGTCACGTAAATCGCCCAAATCAGCCGACAACCATGTAGCCCCCTGGACCAATGGCGCCAGCTGAGTGCGCAAATAATCAGCGCTAACGTAGTCCCATTCGCCGCGAATCGATACCCGCTCGATGGGGCGATCGAGCCATAGCCATAGCGCGCGGCTTCCCGCTCCGAGCAACAGCGCCAGGAGTATGAGGCCAAACCAAGCATTACGCCTTTTCATAAGGCCTCTTCATGATGCGGCGCTCTGCTTGCCAGCCGTTTGCAGGATCTGTACGACCAGGTCATCAAATTCGATACCGGCATACGCAGCGGCTTGCGGTACAAGACTGTGATCGGTCATGCCCGGCACCGTATTGACTTCGATCAGCCAGAACTGCCCCTTTGCATCGCGCATGACGTCTACCCGCCCCCAGCCCTCACAGCCGATTGCTGCAAAGGCTTCACGGCACAGCCCGGCAAGCTCGGCTTCATCCGCGCCTGAGAGCCCGCAGGGCAAGTGGTACTGAGTGGTATTGGAAACGTATTTGGCCTCAAAATCGTAAAAGCCGCCGGGCACTTCTACACGAATGGCGGGCAGCACCTGCTCATTCAGCAGTGCCACGGTATATTCATCACCTACCACAAAGCGCTCGGCCATGACGCGGGCATCAAACTGAGCGGCTTCGCGGTAGGCGGCTTCCAGCGCCTCGCGCGTTTTGACGATACTGATACCCAGCGTGGAACCTTCATGCACCGGCTTTACCATCATTGGCAAGCCAAGCGTTGCCACGACACCATCCCAATCAGAGCCCTTATTGAGCATGATGCTTTCTGGGGTAGGCAACCCAATGGCCTGCCACACCTGCTTGGTACGCTGCTTGTCCATGCCCAGCGCCGAGGCGAGTACGCCGCTACCGGTGTAGGGAATGTTCAAGAGCTCGAGCGCGCCTTGCAGCGTGCCATCCTCACCGCCCCGACCGTGCAGAGCAATGAACACCGCCGAGGGTGCCAGCGCCTCTAGCCCGACCAACCCCTTATCACGCAGATCATAGCCTTCTGCGTTCACCTTCTGGCGCTTTAGGGCCTCGAGAACGGCCGCGCCACTTTTAAGCGACACTTCACGTTCAGCAGAGGAGCCGCCATACACCACGACTACGCGAGAGCGATCCACTTGGGCGTTATCTGCGCTCACAGCTCTACCTCACTTAATACCAGTTCAGCCTGGGCTAAAGAGAGCGAAATCCCGCCAACATCGCCCGCCCCTTGAGTAATTAAAATATCGTTTGGACGCAATACGTTCGCCAGCAGTGCGGGTAATTCCTGCTTATGCTCGATAAACAGCGGATCCACTTCGCCACGCTGGCGAATCGAGCCGGCAAGCGCACGCCCGTCAGCGCCAGGTATAACGGCTTCACCGGCACTGTAGACATCTAGAAGTACCAGCGTATCGACCTGTGAAAGGACCCTAACAAAATCTTCATACAAGTCACGCGTCCGGCTATAGCGATGAGGCTGATAAAGCATGACCAAACGACGCTCCGGCCAGCCTGCACGCACCGCTTTGATAACCATATCCACTTCACGGGGATGATGGCCGTAATCGTCTACCAGCATAATTTCGCCGGAGGCTTTAGGCGCCGGAAAATGGCCGTGAACCTGAAAACGCCGCCCTACCCCGGCAAAGCTTGCCAAGCCACGCAGGATAGCCGCATCGCTCACGCCTGCATCGGTTGCGACCACAATCGCCGCCATCGCGTTTAGCGCGTTATGCCTCCCTGGCATGGCCAAACAAATATGCAAAGGCTCGGCGCTACCAGGGCGCAGCGCGGTAAACGTGACTTCACCGCCCTGCTGGGCAAAATCCACAATGCGGTAATCCGCATCGGCGTCAAACCCATAGGTCACAAACTGCCGTTTAACCTGCTCACACAGTTCACGGACGTGCGGGTCATCAATACACAGTACGGCCAGTCCATAAAAAGGCAGATTATGTAAAAACTCGATGAAGGTGCTTTTTAGACGCTCAAAATCGCCGCCGTAAGTAGCCATATGATCCGCGTCGATATTGGTTACAATCGACATCATCGGCTGAAGATGAAGGAATGAAGCATCCGACTCATCGGCCTCAGCGACCAGATAATCGCCTTCACCCAAGCGGGCATTCGCGCCGGCGCTGGTTAAACGCCCGCCAATCACAAAGGTCGGGTCCAGGCCGCCCTCGGCCAACAGCGTCGCCGTCAGGCTCGTGGTTGTGGTTTTACCATGCGTTCCAGCGACCGCAATGCCATGACGAAAGCGCATTAATTCAGCCAGCATCTCAGCGCGCCGCACCACGGGCACGCGATGCTCATGCGCCCAGCGAATTTCAGGATTGGTCGTATCCACGGCACTTGAAACAACGACTACGTCCGCCCCTTCCACATTGGCTTCAGCGTGGCCAATATCAACGCGAATACCGCATTGGCGCAACCGCTCGACAACGGAAGAGGCTTTCATATCACTGCCGCTAACCTTGTAACCTTGGTTTGCCAATACTTCGGCAATACCACACATACCCGCACCGCCAATGCCTACAAAATGGATGTGCTGAATACGGCGCATCGCTGGGCCGCTGGGCATACTCCGTTGCGGTAAGGGCTGAGTTACTGAGTCGGTCACACTGCTTCTCCTTTCGGTAATATCGCCAGACATCCTTCGGCTAATCGCTCAGTGGCGTCTAAATAGGCCGCTTGGCGCGCGCGTGATGCCATCAGTGCTAGCGTCGCGGGCTCTAACAAGTCGCTCAAGTAATGCGCCAACCGATCAGGCGTTAACGCAGACTGGACAACACACAGGGCTGCACCGGCTTTGACCAATACATCGGCATTAACCCGCTGATGGTCATCCACCGCAAACGGAAAAGGCACCAGCAGTGACGGCTTGGCTGCCGCGGCAAGCTCCGCTACCGTCAACGCGCCTGACCGACATACCACAAGGTCAGCCCAGTCATAAGCCGCCGCCATATCATCAATAAAGGGCGTCACCTCAGCGTCTATACCGTATTTGGCATAGCCTTCGGCTGTTAGCACATCCCGCGACTTGCCCGCCTGGTGGCGAATTTCAGGACGCGTTTCAGTCGGCAAACTGGCAACCGCCTGAGGCAAACGCTCATTTAAAGCTACCGCCCCCAGGGACCCCCCCACCACCAACAGGCGCAGCGGGCGGCCCTGCAGCACTTGCACGGTACGCGGCGTTTCACCCAGCGTGGCAATTTCTTCGCGCACGGGGTTACCAATCACCTCAGCACGCTCGCCAAACGCTTCGGGAAAGGCGGCGTAACTGCGTGTGGCTAAGCGTGATAACACGCGATTGGTTAGCCCCGCGACGGCATTTTGTTCATGTACTACCAGCGGTATACGCGACAGCCAGGCGGCAAGCCCACCGGGGCCACTGGCAAAACCACCCAGCCCGACGACCAGCTGAGGTTTAAACGTGCTAATAACCTGGCGTGCCTGCCATACCGCCCGGGTAAGGTTGACCGGTGCTTTGAGCCATCCAGCCGCGCCATTACCGCGCAATCCGCTCACCGCAATAGTGTGCAGCTTGATACCAGCGTCAGGCACCAGCCGGTTTTCAATGCCGCGGGGGCTGCCCAGCCACTCAACCTCGATATTCTGTGCTTTGAGCGCACGAGCCAGAGAAAGCGCGGGCACGACATGCCCCCCGGTTCCTCCTGCCATGATTAAAACGCGCCGATGTGCGTGCGTCGTCACAAACGACTCCTTAACAAAGTATTACGATAATCGCGGTTCGCTGCGCGATTTATAAGGGGTTGGCGTACGGCGCGGCCGGTGTCTGGTTTCCGCATCTACGCGCAGCAATAAGCCAATCATCATACCGATGACCAGCAGGCTCGACCCGCCATAACTTACCAGCGGTAGCGTCAGCCCCTTGGTGGGCAACAAACCTGAGCTAACCGCCATATTAATAAATGCCTGAGAGGCAATAACAAAGCCGATACCGTAACTCACATAGGCACCGAAAAGATGACCCGCGAGCTCAGCCTTACGTCCAATCAGCATGGCCCGGCTAACCAGTAACGCAAACAGCAGTATGACTACGATTGCCCCAATCATGCCCAGCTCTTCGGCAATGACCGCAAAGATAAAATCAGTATGGGCTTCGGGTAGATAGTGCAGCTTTTGAACGCTATTGCCTAACCCGGTGCCGGTTACATGACCACGTCCAAAGGCAATCAATGCCTGGGTAAGCTGATACCCGGTCGCGAACTGATCGGCCCAAGGGTCTAAAAAACTGGTCCAGCGAGCTAAGCGATACGGCTCTAATACCACCAACATCACCGCCCCGGCGGCGAGTGCCCCGCCACTACCAATCAGTAAAACAAGCGATGCGCCGCTCATCATCAGCATGCCAATCACACATACTGAGTACACCACCATACCGCCAAAGTCGGGTGCTAAAAACAGCAAACTGGCCGGCACGGCCAATACCGCGATAGGCCGCCATAGCGTAAACGCACGAAGGCGCAAATCGTAGGTGAAGCGCGACATAAACATCGCCATGTAAAAAATAAGGCCAATCTTGCCAAGCTCTGACACCTGGAGGTTAGGCAGCGGCCCGGGCAGCGCTATCCAACGCTTACTGCCGTTAATTTCCTGACCGAACAGCAATACCACCACCAACAGCCCAATACTGATTAAGAAAATAAGTGCCGCATTTTGCCGCCAGGCCTCAAGCGGTACGCTGAGCATAAACAGACAGCCTAACGCTGCCACCACCAAGAAAATGCCGTGCTGGCGGAAGTAGTAAAAACTATTATCTAAAAGGCCTACCGAGGCAGAACTAACCATCACCCAGCCTAAGCCGGCGAGTGCCACAGCGGCGGCAATTAACCATATATCGCAGGGTAAATCACGCGTAGTTAGTACGCGATGCAAGCGCTGTACTCGGCTCATAAGGATACCTCCGCCGCTTTGTTTTCGACCCAGTCACGAAAAGCCTTACCGCGGGCCTCATAGCCGGCAAACTGATCAAAACTCGCGCACGCAGGCGATAAGAGTACGCAGTCACCGGGCCTGGCTAAGGCGAAAGCCTCCTCCATCGCCTGCGTTAAATCCCTCACTTGCCGCACCGGCACCTGCGAGGTTATAGCCTGGGCGATGCGACCACTATCTGCGCCAAACAGTAGCGCCTGACGCGCGCAGCGCGCCAAAGGTGTGGCAAGCGGTGTAAAGTCAGCCCCCTTACCAACGCCACCGGCAAGCCAGATTAGGCGACCTTCAAGCGTAGCGCCAAGCCCCTGGATCGCCGCCAATGTGGCGCCCACGTTGGTACCTTTAGAGTCGTTTACCCAGGTAACGTCGTTAATATGCGCCACCGTTTCACTACGATGCGGCAGTCCGGTAAACGTTTTAAGGGTATCGATCATGGCAGATGCGTTAAGCCCTAACGCCTGGCCCATGGCAAGCGCTGCCAAGGCATTGGCATAGTTATGCTGGCCGGCCATTTTCAATTCGCGAGCGGAAAGCCACTGAGTCTGCCCTTGCATTAGTTTGAGATCAGCCTCCTCCCAAACGAGCCCCCAGTGGTTGTCTAAGGGCGCATTCACTGAAAACCGGATAGTCGCCACGTCTTCCTGGGAAGGCCAGGTCAAAGGGTCATCCTGGTTAACAATGACATGCTGTGCACCGATAAAGATGCGCTGTTTGACCTGGCGGTAGGCCTGCATATCGCCATGCCTGTCCAAATGATCTTCACAAAGATTTAAAAACGCAGCGGCCTTGGCGCCTAACGCTGGCGTGGTTTCCAGCTGAAAGCTGGAAAGCTCTAGAATATACAGCTCGGCATCGGGCTGGTCGGCTAACAGGTCGAGCGCGGGAGTGCCGAGATTCCCCCCCACCGCTACCCGCAAGCCAGCGGCTTTGGCCATTTCACCCAGTAATGTGGTCACCGTGGATTTAGCATTAGAGCCGGTAATTGCGGCAATCGGCACTTGGTTGGCCCGCACAAACAGAGCGGTTTCGCCCACCACCATCGAGTCCCCTGTATGCGGGTTGATACGTTCAGCCAAGCCCTCCAGCCCGGGCGTTGCGGGATCAACACCAGGGCTAAGCACCACTTCATGGGCATCGGTAAAATCCAGCGCGGTTAGCGGGCCACACACCACATCCACACCGGGATGAGCCGCATGAAAAGCCGCAAGGCCCGGCGGCTCACTGCGAGTGTCCGCCACCATGAAGGGCATATTCGTGCGTGCCAAATGCCGACAAATTGCTCGACCTGAAAGCCCTAGGCCAACGACAACGCTCATTCCGTTAGGTACTCGCACCATATCTGGCTCCTTTGCGTTATACGCTTAAGGCTGCAGCGGCCCTATCACCGCATCGATTAACGAACCTTGAGCGTCGCGAGGCCCAGTAGTACCAATACCACGGTAATGATCCAGAAACGCACAATGACACGTGGCTCCGGCCAGCCTTTCAATTCGAAGTGGTGATGTAGCGGCGCCATGCGAAAAATACGCCGTCCGGTCATTTTATAAGACCCCACCTGCAGTATGACCGACAGGGTTTCGACGACAAAAATACCGCCCATAATGAACAGGACGATTTCCTGGCGAACAATTACCGCGACCACGCCAAGCGCTGCACCTAACGCAAGCGCGCCTACATCGCCCATAAATACCTGGGCGGGATAGGTGTTGAACCACAAAAAGCCGAGCCCTGCTCCGGCGATGGTCGCACAGAAAATCGCAAGCTCCCCGGTACCGTTAATAAACGGAATATGCAGGTAGTTGGCGAATACAGCATTACCACTGGCATAAGCAAAGACTGACAAGCCCATCGCCACCAGCACGGTGGGCATGATCGCCAAGCCATCCAAACCATCGGTTAGGTTCACCGCGTTGGAACTACCCACAATCACAAAGTAGGTCAGCACGATATAAAACACGCCCAGCGGCAGCGCGATATCTTTAAACAGCGGCACGAGGAGGCTGGTTTCGGCCGGCGTCGCTGCCGTGAAATAAAGCACAAATGCCGCACCAAGCCCGACCACTGACTGCCAAAAGTACTTCCAGCGAGCGGGCAGACCGCGGGGATTTTTCTCAACCACCTTGCGGTAATCATCAACCCAGCCAATGGCTCCGAATCCCAGCGTTACGGCTAGCACCACCCACACATAATGGTTGGTTAAATCGCCCCAGATGAAAGTACTGATAGCCATCGCCAGCAAAATCATCACGCCACCCATGGTAGGCGTGCCCGCTTTTGAAAGATGGGATTGCGGACCATCATCGCGCACGGCCTGGCCTATCTGGCCTTCAACGAGCCGACGGATTACCCACGGCCCCAACCAAAGGCAGAGCATAAGAGAGGTAAGTGCCGCCAAGATGACGCGCAAAGTGAGATAGTTGAAAACCTGAAAGCCCGTTTGGTACTGAGCTAGAAAATTCGCCAAGTGAAGTAACATGAACGGCGTTTACCTTATTTCATCCGAGCGCAGCGCAGCAATGATTTGCTCCATACCCGCGCTGCGCGACCCTTTCACCAGAAGCGTGGTGGCGGGCGGCAAAGTATTAATGACATGACGCGTTAGCGTCTCGTGGTCGTCAAAATGCTGCCCGTGACCAAAGGCGTCACAGGCCGAACGCGCAGCATCACCCAGCGTCAGCAGCCTGTCGATGCCAAGCTCAGCCGCGTAACGGCCAACCTCGGCATGCAATGTTTCAGCGTCATCGCCAAGTTCACCCATGGCGCCCAGCGCACACCAGCGTGGCGCAGGAAAACGCATCAATGTTTCCATCGCAGCCTTGACCGCTCCGGGGTTGGCATTATACGTATCGTCGAGCAGCGTGGCACCGTGCAATCCGGGTACGATGCTTAGTCGCGCGTTAAGTACCGGCAGATTTTGCAAACCGGCCATAACATCGGCAGGCGTAATACCGACCGCCAATGCAGCCGCCGCTGCTGCCAGCGCATTGCTGACGTTATGCTTACCCAGCAAAGCAAGCTGTACATTACCCAGCGGCTTACCATGCTGAACAAGCGTGAAAGCATACCGCCCCTGGGAGTCACAAGAAAGCGCCGACGCGCATACATCCGCTGAGCTATCAAACCCAAAGCTGATGACGCGCCGGGGAGCCGCACAGGCAGCCCAGAAGGCGTAGTAATGGTCATCGCGATTAAGTACCGCAACGCCCTGATCGCTTAAACCGTTGAGCAGCTCGCTTTTCGCCTGAGCAATATGGCCCATGCCGCCAAACTCACCAATGTGCGCACCCGTAACATTGGTGATAATAGCCACATCAGGCAGCGTTAAACGGCTAGACCAGGCAATTTCGCCCAGATGGTTCGCCCCCAGCTCGACTACGCCCGCTTGATGCTCTTCGGTTAGTCTTAAAAGCGTTAACGGAACGCCAATATCGTTATTGAGGTTGCCTTGGGTCGCCAGCACGTCACCGAGAGGCGCCAGCAAGGCAGCGGTCATTTCCTTGACCGTTGTCTTACCGCTATTACCCGTGACGCCGACCAACGGTATAGACCAGCGGCCACGCCAGGCACCGGCTAAAAGCCCCAATCCAAGGCGAGTATCCGGACATACAAGCTGGGGCAGCGGGCTATCTACCTGCTCTTCAACCAATGCTGCGGCAGCACCCTGCTCGTAGGCCTGTCCGATAAAATCATGACCGTTAAAGCGCGGCCCTTTCAACGCTACGAACAGGCAGCCGGGCACAATTTTTCGGGTATCGGTAGCCACAGCCGTCAGCTCTAACGCGGCTTGATCTTCAGATATTGCTACACCCAGCGCCGTTGCTACCTCAGCAAGCGTCCAGCTCATGGTGCATGGCTCCGTAACGCGAAGGCCCGTAACACTTCATCTTCATCGTTATAGGCATGGCGTACGCCATTGATTTCCTGATAGGCCTCGTGGCCTTTTCCAGCAATAAGCACCACATCGTTGTCACCAGCCTGTTGAATCGTTTGGCTAATGGCATGACGACGATCACCTATTTCGATTGGTACCGCAGCCGAGGAGAGCCCCGCGATAATTTGCTGGCGAATCTGCTCTGCTGGCTCGCCCCGCGGGTTGTCATCGGTGACAACTACCTGGTCTGCGAGCAGCTCCGCCGCTTTGGCCATTTCTGCACGCTTACCCGTATCGCGCTCACCGCCACAGCCAAACACACACCAAAGCTTACCCGCTTGACCTAAGTGCGCGCGCAGGGCTTGCAATGCACTGTGCAGCGCATCCGGCGTATGGGCATAATCAATCACAACACTGGGCGTTGATTTCGCGTGGTACAGCGCCATACGCCCAGGTACTGGATCAAGTGCTGCGGCCGCCTCGAACAACGGGTCAATCGCTTGACCCAGACCGTAAAGCACAGCCATCGCCAACAGGACGTTATCCAGGTTAAAACGGCCCATCAGGCCTAGCGTCAATACGCGTTCGCCTTCCGGCGTGGCAATTAGCGCCTGCTGGCCCGTTTCTTTCAGTTGGACATCCAGCACCCGAAAGGTAACAGCTTCATCCTGGCCGGTGGCTAATACGCGCACGCGCTGATCACAGCCAGCCAGCATCAACCGGGCCAGAGGATCGTCCGCATTCACAACGGCAAGCTCGAGCTCGCTACGCCGAAAAAGCCTGGCTTTAGCTGCCGCATAGGCAGCCATACTGCCGTGGTAATCAAGATGATCGCGGGTCAGATTGGTAAATACGCCAACTTTTACGTCGACAGCGTCCAGGCGGTATTGATCCAACGCGTGCGAGGAGGCCTCAAGCGCCACTCGCTTGATCCCCTGGCGGGAAAGCTCGCCAAGCGTTGCCTGTAATGCCAAAGGACCTGGCGTGGTCAAGCCACTATCAGCCAGCTGGCCAGGGCGGCCAACGCCTAATGTACCGATCACACCAGCAGCAGTACCCAGGGCCTCGCTCAACGCCGCAATATAATGTGTGACGGAGCTTTTCCCATTGGTGCCTGTTACGGCGATCACTTCAAGATCAGTAGGCACATCAAAAAGCTGCCTGCCCAGCTCGCCTAAACGTACGGATAAGTGAGGCAGGTAGAGTACTCGTTCTTCCCAAACAGCATGGGGCTGCTTGGTATGCGCTAACACTAGCGAAGCGCCCTGCTCCAGCGCCACTTCAATATAGTCACGCCCATCGCCCTGACTACCCGGCACGGCAACAAACACATCACCTGCTGCCAGCTTGCGTGAATCGGTAATCAAACGCAGCGACTCAGGCAGTGCGGGTAGTGTCTGAGTAAAGGGCTCATTCGGCCATACGCTACCCAGCGCTTCCCATAAATCATTGGGAGCCAACGTCATGCAATCTCCTTAGTCATGCTACTCTTCGACCTCATGGTCTGGCGGCACGTCAAGTAAGCGCAACGCATTACCCGTCACGCTTGAAAAGACCGGCGCGGCAACCGCACCACCATAAAATTCGCCGGCTTTCGGATGATCGATCATTACCACGGTCACAATACGGGGATCAGAAATAGGCGCAATGCCGGCAAACACGCTGCGATAGGCATCCATGGTGTAACCGCCTTGGCCGGATTTACGCACCGTACCGGTTTTACCACCTACTCGATAGCCTTCCACGCGGGCTCGTCGGCCACCGGTATAAGCGGCAACAGATGTTTCCAGAATACTCAGCAGATCGTTGGCGACTGAAGGATCAATCGCGGGTATTCCCTGGGGTGGCTCAGACAGGCGCAATAAAGAAGGTGGTAAACGCATGCCGCCATTGGCTAATGCCGTGTAAGCACTCGCCAGCTGAACGGCGGTAACCGACAGGCCGTAACCGTAAGACAGCGCTGCCCGCTCACTGCGCGACCAGCGCACGGGCGCTGGCAAGCTGCCGTTTGCCTCACCGGGGAACCCCGTGCCAGGTGCCTGCCCAAGCCCCAGCTGATTGTATTTTTCCCAGATAGCCGTATCGCTTAGCTGCAGCGCCAAGCGCGACATACCGATATTGGATGAGTGCTCCAGAATACCCGCTAACGTCAAGTCACCATAATTACGAAAATCGCGAATGGTAAATTGATCGATACGCATCCAGCCAGGCGAAGTATCCACCACCGCATCACGGTCAACAATACCGCTTTCCAATACAGCGGCCATGGCCAGCGGTTTCATAACGGAACCCGGTTCAAAAACATCGACCAATGCTTGATTACGCAGGCCACGCGGATCAAGCCCGGTGCGATTATTAGGGTTATAGGAGGGCAGGTTAGCCATCGCCAACACTTCACCGGTGCGGGCATCCATGGTAACTAGCACTCCGCCGTCGGCATCGTTTTTGGCAACGGCTGCGCGTAGCTCACGATACGCCATATATTGAATACGCTGGTCGATCGACAGCACCAGATCACCGCCTGGTTGGGCTTCGCGCATAACGCCCAGCTCACGCACCAAACGGCCACGACGATCTTTAATCACGCGGCGCTGGCCTGGGTGCCCGGCCAAAAACGGCTGGTAGGAAAGCTCCAGGCCTTCTTGCCCCACATCGTCAACGTTGGTTACGCCGAGTATCTGCGCCGCCACTTCCCCTGCGGGGTAGTAGCGCTTGTACTCTCGTTGCGGGTAAACACCTGGAGTGCGTAAATCAAGGATGCGCTGCGCCGCCTCTGGCGTCATCTGACGGCGCAGATACATGAATTCGCGGCTTCTGTAGCGCTCAACCCGGGACTCGAAATCGTCTAGTGACATGCCCAGCGCCTGCGCCAGCATAAAGCGTTGGATACCGTCGGAAGGCAGTTCCTGAGGATTCGCCCATAGCGTCACGACTGGCGTTGAAATAGCCAGAGGCTCACCGTTGCGGTCAGTGATCATACCGCGGTGGGCAGGTATCGCCTCATGGCGAAGCGTTCTCGCATCCCCCTGGCTTTGCAGGAAAGGCCGGTCGATAACCTGCAGCAACGTGATCCGCCCAATAAGAACGCACGTCACTAAACCGACCATGATCAATATAAACACAAAACGGCCGCCACTCAGCGGTGGAGCAATAGGCTGCTGACGGGACATACCTCCCCGACGCTCGTTTCTCATGGCCGAATGACCTCAACGTCATGCACGTCAGGAATACGCATATCCAGGCGTTCCGTGGCAATTTGCTCAATCCGGGCAGGCGTCGACCACGCACCCTCTTCCAATAAAAGTTGCCCCCACTCGGTTTGCAGCTGGTTTTTTTCCTGCTGAAGATGCTGCAGTTGGGCAAACTGAACGCGCGTCATATGGGTGACGGCAACCGTTGCCAACCCACTGATGATGCAAAGAAAAAACAGCAGACAAATAATAATGGGCCACGTACGAAGACGTAACTTGAAAGGCCATTCGGTGCGTAGCGTTGAGGCCCAACGCTCAATCCGATCCATGCTCATGCTTATACTCGTTTTCGGGCAGCCCGCATAACGGCGCTCCGCGCACGTGGATTACCAGCTACCTCATCATCACTCGGGCGTACGCCTCGACTTAACGCTTCAAGGCGACGGTTTAGTTGGTCATCACGGATAGGTACACCGCGCGGCAGGTGGGTATCGCCACGTACGTGATGACGGATAAAGCGTTTTACGCGACGGTCTTCCAGCGAGTGAAAACTGATAATCACCAAATGACCACCCGGCGCCAGCGCTTCAAGCGCTGCGTCTAAGGCAGCATCTAGCTGATCAAGTTCGCCATTTAAATAAATTCGTAACCCTTGAAATGCTTTTGTCGCCGGATGCTTGCCCTTTTCCCAGGCGGGATGGGCTTTTTTCAACACCTCAGCCAAATCGACCGTATGGGTAAACGGCGCTTCAACACGCCGCTCGACCACAGCACGAGCCAACCGTTTGGCGTAGCGCTCTTCACCATACGTTTTAAATACCTGGGCGATATCGGCCTCCTTCGCGCGCGCGAGAAACTCAGCAGCGCTTTCTCCCTGAGTGGGGTCCATGCGCATATCCAATGGACCATTGCGCATAAAGCTGAACCCTCGCTCAGGATCATCCAGCTGTGGAGAAGAAACGCCGACGTCCAGCAATACACCGGACAGTTTTCCGTATACGCCCTGCTCACGGGCATAGTCTGCCAAGTGGGCAAATTCACGCTGGGTAATTTGAAAGCGAGCATCATTAACTTCAGCGGCAGCCGCAATGGCTTGAGGATCGCGATCCATCGCCATGAGGCGGCCCTGTTCACCCAGGCGCGACAAGATCAGCCGCGAATGGCCTCCTCGGCCAAACGTGCCATCCAGATAAACGCCATCGGGATTATGTATAAGGGTATCGACAGCCCCTTCCAGTAATACGCTGGTATGGCGAAACGGGGAAACGACCTGGTCAGCGTCAGGAGAAGGCATGTTACTCTCACACAATATTTAGAGGGCACGCTAGTGCGAGCCCCTTTATGGAAATGGGGAGTCGGCCGATAAGCCGGGTTCTGTCGTGGACAGTCATTCCTCTAGGCGTTTTGTCACCAAAGCGCTCAAGCAACCTACCCGGACCCAGCGCGGGCCGCGCCATTGGGTCCCTATTTGGTCTTGCTCCGAGTGGGGTTTACCATGCCACGCACTGTTGCCAGGCGCGCGGTGCGCTCTTACCGCACCCTTTCACCCTTACCGGCCCCTTGAGGTTTATTTCAAAGGGCTTAGGCGGTCTACTCTCTGCTGCACTTTCCGTCGGCTTACGCCGCCCAGGCGTTACCTGGCACTCTGCCCTATGGAGCCCGGACTTTCCTCCCCCAGCCCATCCAAAAGATGGGTTAGCGGCGACTGTCTGGCCAACTCCGGCGGCAAGCATACCAGCGCCCTCGCTTCGCCTCAATGCTCGGTTTTAATTGCCTGCAATCTTGCATACCATTCCTGCTTGCGCCCACCCAGCATTCGAGCCACTATCGCCGCCCCCTGCTTGACCCCCACTCCCTCATCCAGCAGTACCTTCATCAGCTGATCGGCGCTAATATCCTGATGCTCACTCTGTGTAACCGGTGGCGCGCCCGCCAGCATGACGACAAACTCACCCCTTGCCTGATTAGGATCGTCAGCCAACTGGGCCAGCAGTTCTTCAGGCGTGCCTTGCAAAAATGTCTCAAACGTTTTGGTCAACTCTCTGGCAAGCACTACACTGCGCTCGGGCATCTGCTCGTGCAGCGCTTCAAGGGTATGCACAATACGGTGCGGCGACTCGTAAAACACCAGGGTCTCTTCCCGGGCTTGCCACTCTTCCAGCGCCTGACGGCGCGCCCCCGGCTTGGCGGGTAAAAAGCCGCCAAAGGTGAAGCGATCTGTAGGCAAGCCGGCGCCAGATAACGCCGTTACCAACGCACACGGGCCAGGTAATGCCACCACATGCCGACCGCGGAGGCGCAGCTCTCTCACCAGAACGAAGCCCGGGTCGCAGATAAGCGGCGTTCCCGCATCACTTATCAAGGCAATATTTTCACCCGCCTGCAGGTAGGCATCCAGCGTATCCACCCGGCGCGCCTCGTTATGTTCATGCAGCGACAACATGGGCGTATTAACCCCTAAATGGGCCAATAAGCGTGCACTATGGCGCGTATCCTCTGCCGCGATGCGCGATACTTCCGCTAATACCCGAGCTGCACGCGGCGATAGATCGTCCAAATTCCCAATTGGGGTGGCAACCACGTACAATGTGCCCGGATTGTGGTGTGTCATCGTGACTCCAGATTTGTTAATGGCTTGCTCTGACGGTGCGCTATGCTTGTGCAATGCCAACGAAATGCCAACAAGCGGCGACAGCGCAAATGAAAACTAAGGAAGGATACATGAAACAGTCTCTGCGTGGCGTACTCGCCACTGCCCTCATAGCACTTCTCATGACCGGCTGTGCGATGCAGTCACCTAGCGTGGTTGACCGCGCGGATGATCAGGAAGCGAGCCGCTTGCTAAGTCAGGCGGAACAGCAAGCCCCGGATCAAGCCGCCAAGACGCGTCTGGAAGCGGCCACTATTTTGGCGCAACAAGGCCAGCGGGAAGATGCCTTTGCAGCCGCCGATGCCATCGATGAAGCCAGGCTGTCAGAAACGGATCGCGTTCGCTGGGCGCTGCTTTTCTCAGAACTCGCTCGCGCAATGGATGACCCGCGCGCCGTATTACGCGCAACCCAGGTGCTCAACGATGACCTGCCAATGCAGGATGACCAGCAGGAAACCCTGATCGACCGCCAGAGCTGGGCACGTAATGCCTTAAATCAGCTTGACCCTGACAACCTAGCGCTGCCCGGCCTTGAAGGCCAGGATATCCGCCGCATCGTGGTTGCCCTGCCTGAGTCCGGCCCGCTTAGCAGCGTTGCAAACACATTAGCTACCGCAATGCGCCGCCATAATGAGATCAAGGGAGACAACGTACAGCTGAGCTTCCTAGACGCCTCTCAATACTCCATGGATGAGCTTTATAGCCGTGCTGAACAGATGAATGCCCAACTGGTCATCGGCCCGCTTGAAAAAGAACAGGTTAGCCAGCTGGAACAGCGTAATAGCGTGCCGCTGCCTACCCTCGCGCTTAACTATGGTAGTGGTGAGCAAAACCGTGCTGCGCGCCTGTTCCAGTACGGGCTTTCCGCTGAGGACGAAGCCCGTCAAGCTGCCCGTCGCGCCTATCAAGACGGCCGCCGCAGCATGTCGGTGATGGTGCCTGACAACGACTGGGGACGCCGCGTGGGCGAGGCTTTCTGGAATGAATTCCACCGCGAAGGAGGCGAGGTTACCAACGCCGTTCGCTATAACCCCGAAAGTCCGGTCGCCAATGCCGTAAAAACGGCCCTGAATGTGAGTGGCGAGCGCGCCCAGCTTGGCAGCATCGACGCTCTTTTCCTGCTCGCGCTGCCCGACTACGCACGCCAGGTACCGCCCACACTGGATTACTACTACGCGCCCAACCTACCTATCTATGCAACCTCACACCTGCATGAAGGCCGTTTGCAAACGCGCCGCGACCAGGATCTAAACGATGTTATGTTCGTGGATATCCCTTGGCAAATTCCTGATGCTGCGGTGGGTGGCGAAGAAATACTGCCCTTTTACCCCACCTATCAACGCTTGAGCGAAGAAGCCGATGCGTCCATGTTCCGCCTGATGGCCATGGGCGTGGATGCTTATGAAATCGCGACTCACCTATCGGATATCGCCTCGCTTGACGGCATGCGCGGCAGCACTGGTACGCTCTACCTAACCGGCGACGGTCGTATATACCGCGAACTGCCGTGGGCCAAGTTCCAAAATGGCACGCCTTCTCCCATCTTGATCCCGAGTCAAACCAGCGGTAATGAATAACGCCCAAACGGCGCGCAAGCGCGGTGCAGCCATTGAGCAGTTAGCCGCTCAATGGCTGCAGCAGAAGGGCTTGACGCTTGTGGCTCAAAACCACCATGTCAAAGGTGGCGAGCTGGATATCGTGATGCGTGACGGCAGCACGTTGGTGTTTGTAGAGGTCAAACATAGGGTAACCACCCGCTACGGCCACCCGTTGGAAACCATAACGGCTACAAAACGGCAGCGCCTGATACGTGCGGCCCAGCTATATATTGGCAAATACGGCCTTACATCTCCCTGCCGCTTTGATATTCTTGCTATTACTGGCGCGCCGCCCAACCTTGAGTTCCACTGGGAAAAAGCGGCTTTTGATGCCTAC
This sequence comes from Halomonas sp. AOP43-A1-21, assembly GCF_052376775.1. Classification (NCBI taxonomy): domain Bacteria; kingdom Pseudomonadati; phylum Pseudomonadota; class Gammaproteobacteria; order Oceanospirillales; family Halomonadaceae; genus Halomonas; species Halomonas sp. AOP43-A1-21. Next base: position 168,369 of record NZ_JBQSWC010000001.1, read on the forward strand.
TGATTCTATTTTAACTAGGAAGCCCTAATGGACTTTCAATCGCGTATTCTTGACCACTTTAACGCCAGCATTGATACGAAAACCTATGCTAGCGAAGTACTGCCACCGTTTATCGAAGTTGCCAGCCAAATGATGGTGCAGTGCTTAGTGAGTGAAGGAAAGATTCTTGCCTGTGGCAATGGCGGTAGCGCCGGTGACAGTCAGCACTTTTCGTCGGAGCTGCTTAATCGATTTGAGCGTGAACGCCCCAGCCTGCCGGCCCTGGCATTAACCACCGACACTTCAACGCTAACCTCTATCGCTAACGACTATAGCTATAACGAGGTGTTCTCCAAGCAGATCCGCGCATTGGGCCAGCCCGGCGATATTCTGCTTGCGATCTCAACAAGCGGCAATTCCGCGAACATCGTGCAAGCGATCCAGGCCGCTCATGATCGGGAAATGACCGTGGTGGCTCTGACCGGGCGCGATGGTGGTAATATGGCCTCTCTACTTGGTCAGGATGATTGCGAGATTCGCGTTCCCGCGACATCAACGGCAAGAATTCAAGAGGTTCATTTACTGGTCATTCACTGCTTGTGCGATCTTATTGATGAGCAGCTGTTCGGCAGCGCGGCATAACTCGTCGCCTCACCTCTTATTACTTTCATTAAGATAAGGAGTCATTCACCATGGCCATACGTTTTTCTACTCGCCAGCTGCTGGTCGCGACCCTGTTATCTGCTGCACTTATTAGCGGCTGTGCGACCAATACTGCGTCAAACCCGTCCAACTACGGCCAACGCAGTGATGACGTGCAAGCAGTGGACGCCACCATTGAGCGTGAGGCTGAACGTGCGCTGGATCGCGCCGATGCACGCCTGGGCGATGCCCGCATTCGCGCGCACAGTTACAACGGCTCGCTGTTATTAGTGGGCCAGGTGCCCAGCGAAGAGCTTCGCACGAAAGCCGGCGATGTTGCACGCAACTTGCGCGGCGTTAATCAAGTGCATAACGAACTCACCATCGCCGCTCGCCTTCCGGCCAGCCAACGCCTGACAGATACCTGGTTAACCACCAACGTGGTGAGCACACTGGCGACCAACGATCGCATCGATTCATCCAAGCTCAAGGTGACGACTGAAAATGCCAGCGTCTACCTGATGGGCATGGTGACTCACGAAGAAGCCGACCGGATAGTCAACGCCGCGTCATCGGTCGGCGGAATTCAGCGAATCGTCAAGGTATTTGAATATATCGACTAAACGCTCAGCGCTAGTCAAAAAAAACCTCGCACATTGTCTGTGCGAGGTTTTTTTATGACCAGGTCAATCACGATGCTTAGTTATTTAACCACCCGAAGCGTCGGTTTTTTCTTGGGCTTTGAAGGCGCCGATGATGATTCAGAAACATCATCAAGCTCGCTTTCAGGCACCGGATCCGTCACAGATAGCTCAGGCTTGGAAGGCGCATCGGGTACTTCATTAAATAAAGCCTCCTCATCATCCGTCGTTTCACCCAATTCCGGCTCATGACCAAAGACCATGCCCACACCGTTCTCACGCGCATAGATAGCGATAAGCGCCGGAATCGGCACCATCACCTGCATTGGCTGGCCACCAAAGCGGGCATTGAAACTGATGGCTTGATTTTCCATAAACAGATCGCGCACAGCCGTCGGCGCTACGTTCAAGACAATCTGACCATTTTGCACAAACTGACGCGGCACCTCGACCCCGGCTTGCGTCGCATCAACGACCAAATAGGGCGTCAACTCATTATCCAACAGCCACTCATAGAGCGCTCGGGCGAGATAGGGGCGACTCGACTTCATAAGACTCCCTCCTCCTAACAAGTAAGACCCCGGCCTTTCTCAGGCGACGGGGCCATGTAAATTCAAGCACGCATCTCTTTTTCATGCTCATTCAAGGATGCTTTGAACGCTTCCCGCTCAAATACTCGCGACATGTAACTTAACAGTGGTTTTACCTGTTTTTCAGGCAATTCGATATTCAAGTCGGGAAGGCGCCACAAGATCGGTGCAAGGCAACAATCTACTAACGTGAATTCTTCGCTCATAAAGAAGGGCATATCTTCAAAAATAGGCGAAATACCAATCAGGCTTTCACGTAGCTCTTTACGCGCTTTTTCAGCTTCTTTTTTCCCGCCACTGCGAATCTGGTCGACCATGGGGCACCATTCACGCTCAATACGGTGCATCCACAAACGGCTTTGCGCACGGGCAACAGGATAAACAGGGAGTAAAGGAGGATGCGGAAAACGCTCATCCAGATACTCCATCATGACCTTAGACTCATAAAGCACTAAATCACGATCTAAAAGCGTAGGTACGCTATTATACGGGTTGAGGTCTGCTAAATCTTCAGGTGGTTGTTCCACGTTAACATCAACGATATCAACAGCCACCCCCTTCTCAGCCAGCACAATGCGCACGCGATGACTGAAATGATCATCACTACCTGAGTAAAAAATCATCGACGACCGCTTGGCCACAACACCCATGAAAGCATCCTCGCATCAAAACAATTATGGATAATAACACGCCAAAGCCACCTTATGGTAAGGCAGCCCGTTTTGGGTTACTGCTTGACATCAAAACAACATAAGCATGGCTTATGCTGCCAACTTATTTACGTCCAACCACGTCAATACACATCTTTCCAGTACTCACGCTTAAGAAAGTAGACAATGACGCTAAAAATAAATAAAAAAATCATAATCTTAGGCGCCACAGCTTGAGCTTTCAGTCGATAAGGTTCACTAACATAGGCTAAGAAATTAGTAATATCGTATACCGCACTTTCAAACTCATCGGGCGCCATCACCCCAGGTGTTATCACTTTCAAGCGATCGCATCCTTGCTGCTCAGCTTTAGAGCAATCCAGCACCTGTACCCCCTGAAGCGGCTCAAGCACATTGGGCATGGCCACTGAGTCAAACAGCGTATTATTGACGCCATTCGGACGACTAGAGTCTTGATAAAACCCCAGCAGATAAGCATTCACCCAGTCAGCCCCCCGCAGACGTACCGTCAGCGACAAATCCGGCGGTGCAACGCCCCACCACTGCGCTGCTTCTTCCGCCCTCAAGGCATTATGCATAGGGTCATTAAAGTCGGCCGCCGATGAAAACATGACGGCCTCCTCCATCAGCGCCTGAGGAATATCCAGATCATTGGCTGTGCGTGAAAATCGCTGATAGCTCAGCGTATGGCAACCCAAGCAATAATTGACGTAAAGCTTTAGGCCATTCTGTAGTGACGCCTGATCCTGCAAGTCAGGCGCCCCCGAGCGTAATTCGCGCTCGCCCTGCCCGCCTACTGCTATTATGGGCATTAGCAAAAAGTATACTGCTATCCATAGATGCTTCATCAGCCGGTCACCCTTTCGGGCACAGGTTTGGTTTTTTCCAAACGGGTATAAATAGGCATGAACAGAAAATAGGCAAAGTAAGTCGCGGTAAACAGTTGCGCCAAGTGCGTTCGCACAGGCGTGGATGGCAACATACCCAGCACACCCAAAGCGACAAAACTTACCCCAAACAGCCCCAACATTAGCTTTGATAGCCAGCCCTTGTAGCGCATGGAACGAACTGGGCTACGATCCAACCACGGCACAACAAAAAGTACTGCAATGGCGCCGCCCATGAAAACGACGCCCAGAAACCTGGCGTCCAAACCAAATATTGAAAAGTTGATCGCACGCAAAATGGCGTAAAAGGGCGTGAAGTACCAAACCGGCGCAATATGATCAGGCGTTTGCAGCGGATTGGCCGGCTCAAAGTTTGGCTGCTCAATAAAATAACCGCCGCCTTCTGGAAAATAAAAAATAACCCCACAAAAAACGCACAAGAAGATCGCCACGCCAAGTAAATCCTTGACGGTATAATACGGATGAAATGGGATACCATCCAGCGGTTTACCCGCATCGTCGATGCGCATTCGAATATCAATACCGTCGGGGTTATTCGACCCTACTTCATGCAGCGCCACAATATGCAGCACTACCAGGCCCAGAATAACCAGCGGCAAGGCGACGACATGTAACGCAAAAAAACGATTCAAGGTAACACCCGATACCAGGTAATCGCCACGCACCCACTGAGCAAGCCCCTCTCCGATACCTGGAATCGCCGAGAATAGCGATGTAATTACCTGCGCCCCCCAGTAGGACATCTGCCCCCAAGGCAGCAGATAGCCCATAAACGCCTCAGCCATCAGCACCAGATACAAGGCCATTCCAAACACCCACACAAGCTCGCGCGGCGCCTTGTATGAGCCGTACAGAAGCCCACGAAACATATGCAGATAGACAACGATAAACAGCGCTGAGGCGCCGGTGGTATGCATATGACGGATCAGCCATCCCCACTCCACGTCACGCATAATGTACTCAATGGACGCGAAGGCCCCTTCGGCAGTCGGACTATAGCTCATGGTTAGCCAGATGCCGGTTAACAGCTGATTAACCAACACCAACAGAGCAAGCGAGCCAAACACATACCAGACATTAAGGTTTTTAGGAACGTAGTAACTGGCGAGATGGTCGCGCCATAGCCTGCTTGCCGGAAAGCGCGTGTCCAGCCATTTCATAAAACCACCGCCTGTCTTGTCCTGCGACGCCATCAACCCGCCTCCTGATCCTCACCCACTACGATAATATGCTCGCTTAGATAATGATAAGGCGGCACCTCCAGATTGATTGGCGCGGGCATGCTTGCATACACACGCCCGGCCAAATCAAACCGCGAGCTATGGCAAGGACAGAAGAACCCTCCAGGCCAGTGATCATCACCCGCCTGAGCATCAGGCTCGGGGCGATACAGCGGCGAGCAGCCAAAATGCGTACACAGGCCAACCAGCACGCCGACCTCAGGCCTGAGCGAACGGAGCTCCCCTTGCACGTAAGCAGGCTGCTGCGGCTGGCGTGAATCAGGATCTGCCAGATAATCCGCCGGCAGCGCCTGCGTACGCGCGATCATTTCAGACGTACGGCGAATGATCCATATCGGCCGCCCCCGCCACTCAACGGTCATACGCTGCCCTGGGCGCAGCTTGGATATATCAGCCTGAACCGGCGCACCCGCCGCACGCGCTCGCGCGCTCGGCTTCCACGAAGCCACAAATGGAACGGCCACGCCGATAACACCCACCGCCCCCATAACGGAAGTAGCCCCGACAAGGAAACGTCGTCGACCTTTATTAACGCCGTGGTCTGCCATACGGGACTTCTCCCATTCAAATCTTCATGTGGCTATAAACATGTGACTATAAATTAACGCTTAACAATAAGCGTGCAGAGTGTTGGATGCGACACACAGAAAGGTTGCCACTCACTGCTTTAAAGACAGCAAAATAGCATAACGCCCAAGCCATAGGGATTTTGATTTTACAATAAAAAACGCCCAGGCCGGTGGCCTGGGCGTTTTGCCGCACAGCGTTGGAAAATTAACGCTTGGAGAACTGCGGACGACGACGTGCTTTGCGCAGGCCGACTTTCTTACGCTCAACTTGACGAGCATCACGCGTAACGTAGCCAGCGGCACGTAGCGCAGGACGCAGGTCTTCGTTGTAGTTCATCAGGGCGCGAGTAATACCGTGACGAATAGCACCTGCTTGAGAGGAGCCACCACCGCCAGCGACAGTGATGAACAGGTCAAACTGGTTCAGCGTCTCAGTCAACTCAAGCGGCTGACGAACCACCATACGACCAGTCACACGACCGAAATACAGGTCGAGGTCTTTATCGTTAACGGTGATTTTGCCAGAGCCCGGCTTCATAAACACGCGAGCGGTGGAAGTCTTGCGGCGCCCGGTACCGTAATACTGCTGTGTCATGGCGAAGATTTCCTCAGATGTTCAGTTCAAGCGGCTGTTGAGCAGCATGCGGATGCTCGGCACCGGCGTACACTTTTAACTTGGTATACATGGCACGACCCAGCGGACCTTTCGGCAGCATACCTTTAACGGCGAACTCAATGATGCGCTCGGGCGCATGATCAAGCATTTTGTCAAACGTCATGGAACGCAGACCGCCCGGGTAACCGGTATGGCGGTAATAGGTCTTAGCCTTCGCCTTGTTGCCAGTTACATGGACTTTCTCGGCGTTAATCACAACGATGTAGTCGCCAGTATCAACGTGAGGGGTAAATTCGGGCTTATGCTTGCCACGCAGGCGGCGAGCAATCTCGGTTGCCAGACGACCGAGCGTTTTGTCCGTGGCGTCGACTACATACCAGTCGCGCTGGACGGACTGCGGCTTAGCACTGAACGTCTTCATGGATGAAATCACCAGATTAAGTGTGTTGGGTGACTACCACCGCCAAGCGGTGAAGCACCATCCCTATTTTTTTTGGTTGCCAGGAAATTACCTTAGCAACATGCAGCGAGGCGGCATTCTACAGTAAGACACTCGACAAGTTAAGGCCTATCGATGTTTTTTCTCTACCCTGCCGCTTCGGCAAAACAGCCATAGCGTTCTATCAAGGCTTATGGGATCAAGGCTTATGGGGCAACGCCAGATATTCGCGCGACTGCATCTCCTGAAGCCGCGACAGCGTGCGTTGAAACTCAAAGGTTAGCTTACCGCCACTATAAAGCGACTCAATAGGTACTTCTGCGGACATTAAAAGCTTTACGCCACGGTCATAAAATTCGTCGACCATGTTGATAAACCGACGCGCCTGATCATCATGCTTTGCATCCATTGGCGTGACGTTGGACACCAGCACGGCATTAAAACCTCGCGCAAGCTCGATATAGTCGTTCTGGCTACGCGGCCCGTCGCACAGTTCCAAAAACTCGAACCACGCGACATTTTCCTGAAGCCTACGGGTTTTAAGCACCCGGTGATTAATTTCCAGCGGGGCATCTGCCTCACCTTCCTGCCCGGCGATCTCCCGAAAACTGCGCGCAAGCTCCAGCTCTGCCGCCTTATCCAGCGGCGAGTGAAAAATTTCAGCGCGTTCAAGCGCACGCAGCCGGTAGTCCACGCCGGAATCAACGTTAACGACATCGCAGTGGCGCTTGACCAAGTCGATAGCAGGCAGGAAGCGCGCCCGCTGCAGACCATCCTTATAAAGGTCATCGGGTACGATATTGGACGTAGCGACCAGCACAACCCCACGTTCAAACAACGCTTCCATTAAATTCGCCAGAATCATGGCATCGGTAATGTCTTTGACAAAAAACTCATCAAAGCAGATCACTCGCGCTTCCGAGGCGAACTTACCGGCAATTAAGGTAAGCGGATTTTTTTCGCCTTTATAGTGGGTCAGCTCATTGTGAACCCGCTGCATAAACCGATGGAAGTGGGTGCGCATCTTTTCGGGAAAAGGTAGCGCCTCATAAAAGGTATCCACTAGATACGTTTTGCCGCGCCCCACGCCACCCCAGAAATACAGGCCACGCACCTGAGGCAAGGCTGGCTCGCCTGAAGACGCTGATTTACCAAACAGGCCCGCCATCTTGGCCTTGAGTCCTCTGTTGGCGATCACCGTTTTAGGCACGGTAGTCGGCGCGGCGATCAAATCGTCATAAAGCCGCTGCAGATGTTTGACTGCCGACTCCTGAGCCGCATCATACTGAAAGTCTTCGCGCGTTAAATCAGCGCGATAGCGCTCGATCGGCGTTGGTCGAGATGACGGACTCACCTTTTTATCTGCAGAAGTAGATGGCATTTAATCGCCTCCAAAACGTATTACGACGGTGTTGACGATGCGACCGACCGCCCTTCAAAAAGGGGTGATTATACGCGGCGAACACTCTAAGCGCATGGTTGGATTGACCTAACCAACCAATCGACGCTTATAATGAAGATTGTTCGTTCGCAAACCGCTCACCTTACATTGGCGGAGCGCATCAAGCGTCAGGGAGAAAACTGTGGAAGCAAGCTCGCCTTATACCTTTGCCATTGTTGGCATCATTATCGGCTTCATCATCGGTTTAGGATGCTACCGTTTGTTCAGTAAAGGAGAGCGTAACAATGCCTCCTTGCGCCAAACACTGCTGGAACGAGAACATCAAATTGCCGAGCTCAAGAAAGGGATGGGCGGCCATCTCACCGGCGTTTTTCAACGCCTGGACAGCATTCGGTCCGAGGCCGACCAGCTTGAACACCAGATCAGAGAGGATGCCGAGGAGTGGCACCTAGGCAGCAGCACCCCGCCTGAGCTCAAAGAGCGCCAGCCGATACACCAACCAACTGCCAGCCAGGCTTCAGATAGCCCGCTAACGACGCCTCGCGACTATGCCGATGGCAAAAACGGCACGCTATCAGAGAATTTCGGCCTAAAAGATAGCGCCACGAACACGAACGCCCCTCAACCACCCCGCTATTAAGCCAGCGCTGCTTATTAAGCGAAGGGCGGGCAGCGATGAAGGCTGCCCGCCCCCTGTCGCATGGTCAGGCGGGGTTATCTATATCGACAAAGCGGTGCTCAATCCCGTGCTCAGCAGCCAACCACTCCCCCAGCGCCTGAACGCCGTAACGCTCGGTGGCATGATGCCCCGCGGCAATATAGTGAATGCCCAACTCGCGCGCCAGATGAGTCGTCCGCTCGGAAATCTCCCCTGATATAAAGGCCTGGGCACCGGCGTCATAAGCAGCCGTAATCATGTCCTGCGCCCCGCCTGTACACCACGCAATTCGCTCAATATCGTTGTCATTATCCGCCTCAATCACCAGCGGAGAACGATGCAACGTACCAGCTATCTGAACCGCCAGGGTGTGAATACGCTGTGCCTGAGGCAAGCGCCCCGACCAGAGAAATCCCTCGCCCAACTCACCGTCCAGACAGCCCTCCACTTTCCAGCCTAAACGTCTGGCAAGCTCTGCGTTGTTACCCATTTCACTGTGTGCATCAAGCGGCAAGTGATAGGCAAGCAAGTTAATCTCATGATCCATCAGTGTTTTGATGCGCTTATATTTCATGCCGGTAATCGCGACCGGTTCATTTTTCCAAAAATAGCCATGGTGAACCAAGACCATATCGGCCTGCCAAGCGACAGCTTCATCCAATAGCGCCTGGCAAGCAGTGACGCCCGTCATCACGCGACTCACCTGCTCGCGTCCGGCCACCTGCAAACCATTGATGGTAAAATCCTTAAATGTCGAAGCCCGCAACTGATGGTCGCAAGCGGCTACTATCTGATCGCGATGGGTCACAAAGACTCCTTTAATGATTCTCTGACTACCGTGAGGAACTAAGCTAGAAAGTGTTACCATCATGCCATAGTAAAACTCGCTTCGTGTTATCGCGAACCTCACATTTGATAAGACCACTACCCGCTGAGGAATTTTTGCATGCACCGCTTTGTGCTGCCTTATGTATGGCCTATTTTGACCGGGGTACTGCTCGCTGCCCTGCTTTTATTTGCATTTCCAGAGCACATACCCAATCCATTTAATAATGCGCCCGCACCTGCGCAGACACCCGCCTCGCCGCTAGTCACCGCAAGCGAGCAGGCAAGCAGCCGTCCGGCGCCCGAAGTTCGCCAGGCAGCGCCCCTTTCCCGCGACCAGGGCCCGGCCAGCTATTCACACGCGGTCAATCAGGCCGCCCCTGCGGTGGTTAACGTTTACTCGTCGCGCATTGTCGAGCGTGACCAGCACCCCTTGATGTCGGATCCTTTCTTCCAGCAATTTTTTAATGGCGATGACGCTACGACGCACCAGCGTATGCTCTCAAGCCTCGGGTCAGGGGTTATCATCAGCCACGATGGCTATGTATTGACCAACCATCACGTCATTAATGGCGCAGACGAGATCCAGGTCGCGCTACGCGATGGCCGCGAAACCCTTGCCGAAGTCATCGGCACCGACCCAGAAAGCGATTTGGCCGTTCTGCGTATCAATCTTGAAGACCTACCGGTTATTGAAATGGCTGACTCAGAAGATGTCGCCGTGGGTGATGTGGCACTGGCGATCGGTAATCCCTTTGGCGTTGGCCAAACCGTAACCATGGGCATTATTAGCGCCACGGGGCGAAGCCATTTAGGACTAAATGCCTACGAAGACTTTATTCAGACCGATGCGGCGATCAATCCCGGTAATTCCGGCGGCGCACTGGTCAACCCCGACGGGGCACTGGTGGGTATCAATACTGCGATATTTTCCCGCTCGGGCGGCTCTCAAGGTATCGGCTTTGCGATCCCCGCCAACCTTGCACACAGCATTTTAGATGAACTGGTAACTCAAGGTCGGGTTATTCGTGGCTGGCTGGGCATCGAAGCGCAGGCGCTATCCCGGGAACTGGCCGCCTCGTTTGGATTACGCACCCCTCAAGGGGTTATTGTGGCAGGCGTCGTCAGTGGCGGCCCGGCAGATAAAGCAGGCCTTCAGCCCGGCGATATTTTGCTGTCGGTTGACGGAAAAACCGTTCTGGATGCCCGCGCCACCATGAGCAACATTGCCTCCATCGAACCCGGTACATCGTTACCGCTCACCATAGTACGTAGCGGCGAGCGGATAGACGTAACGCTTGAAGTGGGCGAACGCCCGATTATCAATGATGCGCCGGCAGGCGAGCGACCCAGTGACTCCTGAGGCTCGCCTGACGCAAATACCTCAGCTATGGATAGCTCAGTTGCGGATACGGTACTCAGCTGACCGCGCATGTGCGGTCAGCGACTCTCCACGCGCCAAAACAGAGGCAACCTTGCCAAGCTCTGAAGCGCCTTCACTTGAACAGTGAATAATCGAAGAGCGCTTCTGAAAGTCGTAGACACCCAGAGGCGATGAGAAGCGCGCTGTGCCCGACGTGGGCAGAACATGGTTAGGACCTGCACAGTAATCGCCGAGCGCCTCTGCCGTGTAGCGCCCCATAAAGATGGCACCCGCATGACGAACCTCGCCCAACCATGTATCGGGCGCTTCGACAGAAAGCTCCAAGTGCTCTGGCGCAATACGGTTAATCATGGCAATCGCGTCGGCTTTATCCTGGCAAAGAATCAGCGCGCCGCGGCGGCTCAATGACTCACGCACAATGCCTTCGCGATCCAGAGTAGGCAGCAGGCGCTCAATGGAGGCCGCTACCGCATCCAGATGCGCGCTATCCCAGCTCACCAGAATTGCCTGAGCATCCTCGTCATGCTCTGCCTGAGAAAACAGATCCATCGCCAGCCAGTCAGGATCGGTTTGCCCGTCGGACACCACCAGAATTTCTGAAGGTCCCGCGATCATATCGATGCCCACTTGCCCGAATACCGCGCGCTTTGCCGTGGCAACATAAATATTGCCGGGGCCTACAATCTTGTCCACTCTCGGCACGGTCTCGGTACCGTATGCCATCGCGGCGATAGCCTGGGCGCCGCCGATGGTGAAGACATAGTCAACACCTGCCAGGTGAGCGGCCGCCAAAACCAGCTCGTTCACAACACCATCCGGCGTAGGCACCACCATGACGATTTCACGAACGCCAGCCACGTGCGCCGGGATCGCATTCATCAATACAGACGATGGATAGGCAGCCTTGCCACCCGGCACGTAGATACCCGCCCGATCAAGCGCGGTTACCTGCTGGCCAAGCACGGTGCCGTCGGCTTCCTCATACTGCCAGGACGTGGGTTTTTGGCGTTCGTGATAAAGCCTTATACGCTCAGCGGCGCTGGCAAGCGCATCGCGTTGCTCAGCAGGCAGGTTATCGAAGGCCTGTTTTAGCTGCTCGGGCTTTAAGCGCAGCTCTTCCATCCCTTCAACCGATAGCCGGTCAAAGCGATTGGTCGCCTCAATCACTGCGGCGTCGCCACGTTGCTTAACATCGCTCAAAATTTCATCAACACGTGACTGAACCGCCGAATCCGAGACGCCCTCCCAATCCAGGAGCGCCCCCAGGTGCTGATCAAACGTGGCATCAAGCGTTGAGAGCCGGGATATAGTAGCCGTACTGGCTGAAGACATAGTGCTCATAAACTCTCCCGGATCATTCAGTTGCGAGGGCCTGGCGCTTTTTAACTGCGCTATCCAAGCGTGCCAACAGTGGCTTGATACGCTCGTGCTTCATGGTCATGGCGGCCTTATTAACCACCAAGCGCGTACTGATATGGGCAATCAGCTCACGCGGCTCCATGCCATTGGCACGCAGCGTATTGCCGGTATCCACAATATCCACGATTTCATCGGCCAAGTTCATCAAAGGCGCCAGCTCCATCGCACCGTAAAGCTTGATGACTTCGGCCTGAATACCCTGCTCGGCATAGTAACGTCGGGCAATATCGACAAACTTGGTCGCAACGCGTCGGCGCGCAAGCGCTGGCTGCTGTCCGGTAACGCCCGCCGTCATCAGCTTGCAGCGGGCAATTTCCAAATCCAACGGCTCATACAGGCCTTCGGCGCCATGCTCCAGAAGAACGTCTTTACCCGCAATACCCAGGTCAGCAGCACCCAGCTGTACATAGGTAGGCACGTCGGTTGCCCGAATGACTACCAGCTTTACATCAGGCAGATTGGTGTCAAACAGCAGCTTACGACTCTTGCCTAAATCTTCCGCTGGCGTAATACCTGCATCGGCGAGCAGTGGTAGCGTTTCATCCAAAATGCGCCCTTTGGAAAGGGCTAAAATTAGTTGCTTACTCATTGTATTGGCCAATGGTTAATAGCATGGCTTAGCCAGGAATACGGCGAATGCGTGCACCCAGCAGCTGCAATTTCTCTTCGATACACTCGTAGCCACGATCAATATGGTAGATACGGTCGACCAGCGTTTCGCCTTCCGCCATCATCGCCGCGATCACCAGAGAGGCTGAGGCGCGCAGATCAGTAGCCATCACGGGAGCACCGGAAAGCTTTTCTACGCCATTGATTAGCGCAGTGTTGCCTTCCAGTGTGATATCCGCCCCCATGCGGTTAAGCTCTTGCACGTGCATAAAGCGGTTTTCGAAGATGGTTTCCACCACCCGCGAGTGCCCAGTGGCCACCGCATTCATGGCAACGAACTGCGCCTGCATGTCGGTTGGGAAAGCCGGATAAGGCGCGGTGCGTATATTGACGGCTTTTGGCCGCTTGCCATGCATATCCAGAGCGATCCAATCATCACCGGTGGTGATCTCGGCACCCGCCTCCTCAAGCTTGGCAAGCACCGCATCGAGAATATCCGCTCGCGTACGCTTTACCTTTACTCGCCCGCCAGTCATGGCGGCAGCAACCAGGAAAGTACCGGTTTCGATGCGATCCGGCATCACGTCATGGTGGCAACCATGAAGCTTCTCGACACCTTCAATCACAATCGTATCAGTACCGTGACCACGGATATTGGCACCCATTTTGATCAGGCACTCAGCAAGGTCGACAATTTCCGGCTCGCGAGCAGCGTTCTCAAGAACGGTTTTGCCCTCGGCAAGCGTTGCCGCCATCAGCAGGTTTTCAGTCCCCGTGACCGTCACCGTATCGAAGAAGATCGTGGCGCCTTTTAAGCGACCATCAACACGAGCACGGATATACCCGCTCTCAACACGAATATCAGCACCCATGGCTTCAAGGCCACGAATATGCAGATCAACCGGACGCGAACCGATCGCGCAGCCGCCGGGCAGCGATACATCCGCCTCGCCAAAATGAGCAAGCAGCGGACCCAATACCAGAATAGAGGCGCGCATCTTCTTGACCAGCTCATAAGGCGCGTGGCAATGCGTCACTTGCGAGCCATCCAGCTGAATGCTGAGCTTTTCACCCATGACGGGCTCAACGCCCATGCGGCCCAATAGTTCAAGCGTGGTAGTGATATCCTGAAGATGCGGCAGGTTACCAATGACTACCGGGCCATCCGCCAAGAGGGTGGCACATAAAATAGGCAGCGCGGCATTTTTGGCACCGCTTACCCAGACTTCACCGTCGACCGATCCGTTGCCGGTAATAATTAACTTATCCATGCAGCCGCCGTTACTGGGCGTTTTCCGACGCAGTGGACCACTGCGTCGGAGTAAACGTCTTAATGCTAATGGCGTGCAGAGCGCCTGAAGCGATCTCATCACTGAGCGCTGCGTAAACCAATTGCTGACGCTTAACCGGAGAGAGACCTTCAAAGGCTTCACCAACCGCAATCACTTGGAAATTACAGCCTTCGCCCTGGATATGGAACTCACATCCGTCGACACGGGATTCAAGCAGCGCTTTTACCTCATTGGGTTGCATGAGACAGGAAACTCCTTCGGGTCAGTGTGAATAATGCTAATAGGGCAACATAATAAAGAAAAGCGACACGCTTGGCGATGCCAAGGGTGCCAACCCTAACGGGCGAGGGTCGGCGAATGAATCAATGCTTCAACTTCAGACAAAGCGGCTAAACGCTCAAGCGGTGCAGAAAGCATTACGCCGCTAACCGTGATCTCGCATGCCTGACAGGTGCGTAGCCACTCAAATAGCACGCTGACGACGGCACTACTGGCTTTTTGAACGCCGCTAAAATCAAGCGCCACTGCGTTTAACTCAGTAGCCTTTAGCCACTTGCTGCCAACGGCGGCAAGCTCAGCCGCCGTTGCCATACCGGCATCGCCGGCCACATATAGCGTGCCCTGCTCTACCTTAAGGCTTACCTGTGACTGTGACAGCAACAGCGTCACGCATCGCCCCCTTGCTCTAACTCGTCTACGCCAATTTCAGGCGCCCAGGCACGAATAACCGCGTCGTAATCACGATTGTTTTCGCGCATTGCCTGATCAAACTGGTTACGGAAGGTCAAGCCCAAGTTAATACCGTTGACGATCACGTTTACTACACGCCAGTCACCGCCTGAAAGGCGCAGGCTGTAGCTAACCGGATAAACCTGACCATTGGTGGCCACCACTTCCATATCCACGCTGGCCTGGTCTTCATAGCGTTGGCTGCGCTGATTATCCAGTACGCGCAGATCCTGATAATCAAAGGTCACCAAACCGCGCGTGTAAGTATCAATCAAGGTTTGACGGAAAACATCCGCAAAGCGGCTGCGCTGCTCAGGTGTCGCGTTACGAAAGTAGCTACCCATCACGCTTGCGCCGATGTAGCGAAAATCCGCCACATCTTCAAGGCTATCGTCAACCAGCGCTTCAAGCTCATCGATATTGCTTGCGTAGTAGTCTTTTTTGCCTTCGATCTCACCCATCAGCGCATCCACGTTTTCGCGAACCATCGCTTCAGGTGACTGTGATTGAGCCTGGGCCTGAAGCGGCAGTGCCAATGCCAGCACCATCAGAGCAACCAGCCAACGCATTAACGGCAGTGTCGTTTTTCGCATTACCTTCACCTCTTCTACTTAACGTTTAGTTACTAGCCATATTGGATACAAATTGCTGGATAAGTTCTTCTAGCACCAGCGCCGACTGCGTATCGCGTATGGTATCGCCATCTTCCAATACTGCCGGGTCACCGCCTACGCTTAAACCGATATACTGCTCGCCCAGTAAGCCAGCAGTGAGAATCGCCGCGGTGGTATCCTGGGACAGCTGGCCTTCCAGGTCATTATCCAAGCGTAGCGTGACATTGGCGTCATACCATTCAGTATCCAGATCAATCGACTCTACGCGCCCCACCGTAACGCCTGCCATGGTGACCCGGGCACGGGGCTTCAGCCCCCCGATATTGGCAAAGTTAGCTTCCAGACGGAACGTTTCAGAAGGGGCGGAAAGGCTTAAGCCACTTACACGCAGGCCCAGAAACACCAGCCCGACAATTCCCGCCAGCATAAACAGGCCGACACCAAACTCCATGGTTTTACTGCGCTTCATGAAATCACTCCACCCCTTAAAGACCGCCGAACATGACGGCGGTTAATACAAAATCAAGCCCCAGCACCGCAAGCGACGAATACACCACCGTGCGCGTGGTAGCGCGCGAAATACCTTCAGACGTAGGCACCAGATCATATCCCTGGAACACAGCGATCCAGGTGACCACCACAGCGAAAACCAAGCTCTTGATAATGCCGTTACCCACATCGCTGACAAAAGAGACGCTGGCCTGCATATTGCTCCAGTAAGAGCCTTCGAAGACGCCCAACCACTCCACCCCTACTAGATAGCCGCCCCAGATACCCACTACACCAAACCCTACGGTAAGAATCGGCAGCGCCACAAAGCCGGCCCAGAGCCTGGGTGCAATGACCCGGCGCAAAGGGTCTACCCCAATCATTTCCATGCTGGTCAGCTGCTCGGTTGCCTTCATCAAGCCGATTTCAGCGGTGAGTGCCGACCCTGCTCGCCCGGCGAACAGCAGTGCTGCGACCACCGGCGCCAGCTCGCGCAGCAGTGAAAGTGCCACCATTTGCCCCAGCGCCTGCTCAGCGCCAAAATCAACCAGAATAGTGTAGCCCTGCAGCGCCAGCACCATGCCGATAAATAGCCCCGAAACGAGGACAATGGCGAGCGAGAGCACACCGACAAAGTGCATCTGGCGAAGCCACAAATACCACCCTTCACGGGAGGGCACCCCCACCGCTGACTGGGCCAGAAACAGACCGGCACGGCCTAACGCCTCCATCACGTCGCACCCTTTTCGCCCTAATCTGGCGATCTGATCGACGCCTTGTTGAAATCTTGTGTGCATTACCCTGCCCTAGTCGCGGTAGCTTGACCGAGAATATCGCGATAAAGCGTCTCGGCGGGATAGTGAAACGGCACCGGCCCATCAGGCTCGCCATGTACAAACTGGCTGACACGCGGATCCTGGTTGGCATTGAGGGTGTGTGGCGTCCCTTCGGCAACCACCTGTCCGTCGGCCAAAAGATACAAGTAATCAGCAATGCTCAACGTTTCTTTAATATCGTGCGATACCACTACCGAAGTGAGCTCAAGCGCCTGATTAAGCCGTTTGATTAACTGCACAAGCACGCCCATTGAAATAGGGTCCTGGCCGACAAAAGGCTCATCATAAAGAATCAGCTCTGGGTCGAGGGCAATTGCCCGGGCAAGGGCGACGCGTCTTGCCATCCCTCCAGACAGCTCGGCAGGGGTAAGATGACGAGCACCGCGCAACCCAACGGCCTCAAGTTTGAGCAATACCAGATCACGGATCATGACATCCGTTAAATCAGTGTGTACGCGCAGCGGAAAAGCCACGTTTTCAAATACATCCAGGTCCGAAAACAGCGCGCCGCTTTGAAACAGCATTCCCATGCGCTTACGTAATGTAAATAGCGCCTTTCTTGATAGTCGGTGCACGTCCTGGCCATCAACTAGAATGCGCCCGCGTTCAGGCGTTAACTGTCCCCCTATCAACTTAAGCAGCGTGGTTTTGCCCGTGCCGCTAGGCCCCATGATCGCAGTTACTTTACCCTGAGGGATCACCATATTGATGCCGCGAAAAATCTCATGGCTCCCACGCGAGAAGTGCACGTCTTCAATTTCAATGAAGGGAACGTCTGTCATGGGTTGATTGACTCCCATTATCGCTGGTTCAGAGCGGGCCAGTAGTACTTCTGGCCTATTCTACAGTTTAAAAACAGTGTTTTCGAAATATTATCGAACATCGTATCTTAACTCTATTGGCACTAACAGACGAGTCTACGTTCCAATGCGACATAAAAACCCTTCAAGACGCTATGCTTATACGCAGTGACTAAATGTTATTCTTATGGGCTTGTCGCTGTATGTTTCATTCAGAACGTTTCAATCAAAACGAGATTTCCATGCCTCAACCCTCCTCTACCCTTAGCCTGCTGCGTGAAAGCGCTTTGCGCACGCTGCAAATTGAACAGGCCGCAATCGGCGGCCTTCAGGCCAAGCTTGATGAGAGCTTTGACCGTGCCTGTGAACTAATGCTGGCCTGTCAAGGCCGCGTAGTGGTGACCGGCATGGGCAAGTCAGGGCATATTGCCGGAAAGCTTGCCGCGACGCTTGCCAGTACGGGCACGCCGGCTTTTTTTGTTCACCCCGGCGAAGCCAGCCACGGTGACTTAGGCATGATTACACGTACCGACGTGGTACTGGCGCTTTCCAATTCCGGCGAAACTGCTGAGGTAACCGCGCTGCTTCCCTTACTGAAGCGTCTGGGCACACCGCTGATCAGCATGACCGGCAAGCCCAACTCAACGCTTGCCAAGCATGCCGATGCGCACCTGGATAGCGGCGTCGAGCGCGAGGCCTGCCCGCTTGACCTGGCACCGACAAGCTCTACCACGGCGGCGCTAGCACTAGGCGATGCCCTTGCCGTTGCTTTGCTTGAAGCCCGCGGCTTCACCGCCGATGATTTTGCGTTATCTCATCCAGGCGGCAGCTTAGGCAAACGGCTTTTATTGCGGGTTAAAGATCTCATGCATGATGGTATACGTTTGCCACAGGTAGCGCTTGGCAGCCCGCTGCGTGATGCACTGCTTGAAATTACCCGCCAGGGACTCGGTTTTACCTGCGTGGTGGATAGCGAAGGCCGCTTGGCAGGGGTTTATACCGATGGCGATTTACGTCGCACCCTCGATCAGTTTCACGACCTTCGTGAGGTGGTAGTAGACGATGTCATGACGCGGCCCGGCAAACGCATTAGCCCCGACATACTGGCCGCCGAAGCAGTACGCATTATGGAAGATAGCCGCATTACCGCTCTAGCCGTAGTCGATGATCAACAGCGGCCCATTGGCGCGCTGCATATGCATGATCTGCTTGCCAGCGGCGTTATTTAATTATTTTTCTGACAAGGATTCCTTTATGGCCCTCCCCACCACCCTGCTTGATCGGCTTCGCCATGTGCGCCTGCTTGCCCTGGATGTTGATGGTGTTCTCACCGATGGTCGCCTCTACTTCCAGACCGACGGCGTTGAGATCAAAGCATTCCATACCCAGGATGGGCATGGTTTGAAACTGCTTAAACGCGTGGGCATTCACGTGGCCCTTATTACCGGCCGCGATTCCCCCATGGTAAGCCTGCGCGCATCGGCGCTGGGAATAGCCCATGTGCATCAGGGCTGCGAGGATAAGCTCACTACGCTGAAAGAGCTTTGCCAACAGTTGAATCTGGATCTCAGCCAGGTCGCCTACTGCGGTGATGATTTGCCCGACCTTGCTCCGATCAAGCGCTCCGGTATAGGCATTACGGTTCCCAATGCACCAGATTATATGCATACGCATGCCGACTGGATTACTGATCGCCTAGGTGGCCACGGCGCCGTACGTGAAATCTGCGATACGCTACTCGAAGCGCAGGGCCACTGGGACGCTGTACTCGATACCTATTTACCCGGGCGCTCATAATGTTTAGCCGGATTAAAAGACGCGCCTGGCTCGCAGGCTTGGTCATTGCTTTAGGGGGTCTGCTGGTATGGCTGGATCCGCGCGGCCCACAAGACCAGTCAGTTGATCCGGCGGCCCAGGCCGAAGAGCCTGGCCACGTGCTGGAAAATGCCGAGATCACCCTGTTTGGCGAGTCGGGGCGCATTCAGCAGTCGCTGGCCGCCCCGCTGCTGGTATATATACCCCAAAGCACCATGGCCCAAGCGACGCAGCCTGAAGCCACTCTGTTTGACAGCGACAACCGTGAGTGGCTCGCCAATGCCAACGAAGGCGAGCTTAATACGGATACTCAGGAACTGACGCTGTCTGGCGAGGCTCGGCTTATCGCCCCGTCAGAAGGCTGGCAGCTAGATACGGACTTATTGCGCTATGATGGCCTGACGCGACACGCCTGGAGCGAGACGCCAGCGTTACTGCAACAGCCGCCCCAGCGCATGAGTGCATCACGTATGGACGTCTGGCTTGATGATAGCCAGGTCCGGTTAACCGATAACGTACGCGGGCACCATCCTCCCGTGACACAAACTCCTTAGGAGTCGCTATGAAAGCTTTTATTCGCACTGCGCTTTTTGCGCTTGCGGTGCCGCTATCGGCGGCGGCCCAGACAAGCCAAGCCCCGGTTGAAGTAGAGGCCGACCGTCTAGACCTCGACCAGCGTGCGGGCACGGCCGTATATTCAGGCAACGTCAATATTCGTCAGGGTAATATGCAATTACGCGGCGATCGCGTTGAAATTTTCCGTAACGATGCGGGTGAGCTTTCCCGTGCGATTGCAACGGGTGACCGCGCCTACCTGCGTAACCAGCTGGAAGACCAGGATACGCCGATGGAAGGCTGGGGCAAACGGGTGATTTATCACGTCTCTGAACGGCGCGTCGAGCTGATTGACCAGGCCGAATTGACTCAGGCGGGCGACAAGTTCACCGGAGGTCGCCTGGAATACTTTATTGATCGCGAAGTAGTGCAGGCACGCTCAGATGTGAGCGGCAGTGAGCCGCAGCGTATTCGTATGACACTTCAGCCAGCGCAATAGGAGTGGCCGATGGCTACTGTGGAATCACCACCAATCAAGACCCTCTACGCCAATCATTTGGCCAAAAGCTACAAGCGTCGCCGTGTGGTCAAGGATATTAGCCTGGAGATAGCCCAAGGCAGCGTTGTGGGCCTTCTAGGCCCTAACGGTGCGGGCAAGACCACCTCGTTTTACATGATTGTGGGCCTGGTGAAGTCTGACGCGGGCACCGTAAGTATCGACGAGCTTGATTTGACCCGCGCCCCCATGCACGAACGTGCCATGGCAGGCATTGGCTATCTCCCCCAGGAAGCCTCTATTTTCCGCAAACTGTCGGTGGCGGATAATATTATGGCGATCCTGGAAACCCGCAAAGATCTAGATAGCGCTGGCCGCGAGCAACGCCTCGAAGCGCTGCTTGAAGATTTCCATATTACGCATATCCGCGACAACCTGGGCATGAGCCTTTCGGGTGGCGAGCGGCGCCGGGTCGAGATTGCCCGCTCACTGGCCACAGAGCCTGCCTTCATACTGCTGGATGAGCCGTTTGCCGGGGTCGACCCCATCTCCGTCGGCGAAATTAAAAGTATCATTCGTGCCTTGAAGCAGCGCCATATCGGCGTGTTAATTACTGACCATAACGTGCGCGAAACGCTGGATATCTGCGATATTGCTTACATTGTGGGCGATGGTCATATCATCGCGGGCGGCAGCCCAGAGACTATTCTCAATAACCAGAAGGTCAGAGAAGTTTACCTGGGTGCTGATTTCCGTCTTTAAATTTATGTTCACTGCTAAACAGGGATCTGCAGCAGAATTATTATCAATGGCATGCTTATTGCACTTGCACATAAACATGACTCGCACTAGGGTAAAGCTTTCCGAGTAACGAGTGGTTCTCAGATGGTCATGAAAGCTTCTCTCCAATTGCGTATCGGTACGCAGCTGACCATGACACCTCAGCTGCAGCAGGCCATTGCCCTGCTCCAGTTATCCACATTGGATCTGCGTCAGGAAATTCAGCAGGCGCTGGATGCCAATCCGATGCTGGAACAGGAAGATGAATTCGGTGAGCAGGCAGCCGTTGAAACGCAGGAAGCGGAGTGGGCGGAAAGCATACCCAATGAACTCTCCGTTGATAGCGACTGGTCCGACACCTATCAGGATGTAGGCAGCTCAGGCAGCAGCACTGAGGGACCTGACTTTGAGCGCCAGGCAGCGGGACAAAGCCTGCACGGTCATTTGCTTTGGCAGCTCGCCATGACCGACTTCAGCGCACGTGAACAGCAGATTGCAGAAAGCTTGATCGACGCGCTGGATGCCAACGGCTACCTGACGCAGCCCTTAAACGATATTCGCGACGGGTTGCGCGCTCAAAATATCGAAGCGCTTAGCCAGCGCGAGATGGAAACCATTCTGATGCGTTTGCAGCAGTTTGAGCCGACCGGCGTTTTTGCCCGCGACCTGCGCGAATGCCTGATGCTTCAACTGGCTACCCTGCCCGATGACACTCCCCTGCTTGTCCCGGCGCGCCGTCTGGTACGCCAGTTTCTGGAAGCACTCGGCAAAAATGACATTCGGCTACTCAAGCGCCGCCTAGGGCTGGACGATGAGCAGCTAGACGATGTGATTGGCCTGATCCGCAGCCTGGACCCACGCCCCGGTAGCGCTTACGGGGTGACCGATGATAGCTATATCACGCCTGACCTGGTGGTACGCCACGATCATGAAGGCTGGCACCTGGAGCTTAACCCTGAAGCTCTGCCTCGCCTGCGCATCCAGCCCGACTACGCCAGCTTGATCAAGCGTGCCGACAAGAGCCAGGATAACCAGTTTTTAAAAGAGCACTTGCAAGAAGCACGCTGGTTAATCAAAAGCCTCTCCAGCCGCAACGATACACTGCTGCGCGTAGGGCGCGAAATCATCACCCGTCAAATCGGCTTTTTAGAGCAAGGTGAAGAGGCCATGAAGCCTTTGATTCTTGCGGATATTGCAGAAGCCGTGGAAATGCATGAATCCACCATTTCACGTGTGACAACGCAGAAATATATTCATACCCCACGGGGTGTCTTTGAGCTTAAATACTTTTTCTCAAGCCAGATCAGCGGTCAAGACGGGGGCGACAGCCACTCAAGCACGGCGATTCGCGCCCGGCTCAAGAAGCTGATCCAGGACGAACCCCCTGGCAAACCGCTCTCAGACAGCCGTTTGGTCACGCTGCTTGAAGAGGGAGGTATTACGGTGGCACGGCGTACTGTGGCCAAATACCGCGAGTCATTGGGCATTCCATCCTCCAGTGAACGCCGTCGCTTAAGGTAGGCTTTTAGGAGGTCTTGAGACAGTTTTGTACAAGAGAAACAGCAAAACTCGCGACAAGGGCTTTGCAACACCGTAAAAAGGGTTACAATCGAAATACAGTCCGATGGATAAGGAGTACGTCAATGCAAGTAAACATCACTGGTCATCACGTAGAACTGACTGACGCCTTGCGTGACTATGTTAATGAAAAGCTTGAACGCGTCGAACGCCATTACGACAATATCACCACGGTACAAGTAACCTTATCCATTGAGAAGGAGCGCCAGCAGGCGGCATGCACCCTTCATGCAGCAGGCGCCGACCTGCATGCCGATGCGGAAGATGTCGATATGTATGCAGCCATCGACGCATTAGCCGATAAAATCGATCGTCAACTCGTTAAGCATAAGGAAAAAGCACAAGCTCGCGCCCAAGGCGCAGGCGTGCGTTAACTCAATGACGTTGGAAACTATCCTCCCCCCGGAGCGCGTGCTTTACGATGTGCCTGGGGGCAGCAAAAAAAGGGTGCTGGAGTTTTTCAGCACCTTTATCGCTCAAAACACACCTAGCCTGGACAGCCAAGAAGTGTTCAGCCGACTGATTGGTCGCGAACGACTTGGAAGCACGGGGATCGGCAACGGCGTTGCCATTCCCCATGCACGTAGCCCTCACTGCGCTACGCCCATCGCAGGTTTTCTAAAGCTATCAGAGCCCGTTGATTTTGACGCTATAGACGGTGATCCGGTTGATCTCGTATTTGTGCTGCTGGTACCTGAAGAGGCCGATGATACACATCTGTCGCTCTTGGGCCAGGTAGCCACCATTATGAACGATGCCAGCACACGCCAAGCGTTACGAAAAACCAATAGCCAGCGTGAGTTGTTTGATTTGCTTATGAGTAAAATTCGTGAGCAGACAGCAACGTAGCCTGTAGAGCGTTTGGCATCTCTTCTCGCTTTCACATCCATGCTTTTACCAAAGCACGCAAAGAGAGCCATTATGCAACTGGTGATCATTAGCGGCCGCTCAGGGTCCGGTAAATCTATCGCTTTACAGGCGTTGGAAGATATTGGCTACTATGCCATCGACAACCTGCCTGCAATGTTGCTTGGCTCGCTGGTAGATGAACTTTGCGAAGAAGGCGGGCGTACGCACCTAGCAGTGAGTATTGATGCGCGCAATTTGCCTACGGCGCTGGAAAGATTGCCAACGCTGCTTGATGAGCTGCGTCAGCGCCCCATTGACTGCCAGGTCATCTATCTGACCACCGATGCGCGTATTTTGCTTGAGCGCTACTCTGCCACACGGCGACGCCACCCATTAACGCGTGATAGCCATATGACGCTTGAAGAGGCGATCACCAAAGAGGAAGAGACGCTTAATGAGATACGCGACTTAGCCGATCTTAGGATAGACACCTCACGTTTATCGGTACACGATTTGCGCCGGCGCATAGCCGATCAGGTCGCCCACCAGCACAAAGACCAGCTAACGCTTACCTTTGAATCGTTTGGCTACAAGCACGGCGTGCCCATGGATGCAGATTTGGTGTTTGACGTGCGCTGCCTGCCCAATCCCTACTGGGACCCAACGCTACGTCAGTACACAGGACGTGACGCAACGATTATTGCGTTTCTGCGCGGCTATCCGATTGTCGAAGATATGAGCAACGACATTCAGGCTTTGCTAGAACGTTGGCTGCCAGCTTATCAGAATAGTCAGCGTAGCTATATGACCGTGGCCATCGGCTGTACTGGCGGGCAGCACCGCTCCGTGTATATCGCCGAGCAGCTGGCCCAAAAGCTTGCGCCGTTAATAGGCGAAGTACAGTTGCGCCATCGCGAGCTTGGCCTGCAATATACGTTAAGCGGCACGCAAGCAGAGCCGCTTGATAAAGCTTCATTGGCAGAGCAGGCGCCTAGCGCTCAGTAAACGCATACTGCATACATCATTAATGACACCACTCGGAGAAAGGGAACCAGGGTGCCAGAAAGAACGCTAACACTTACCAATCAACGTGGCCTACATGCCCGCGCAGCAACCAAACTGGTCAAGTGCGGTCAGCAATATTCCGCCAGAATTCACGTGTACAAACAGCAGCAAATGGCTGACGCTGCCAATATCATGTCGCTTTTGATGTTAGCCGCACCTTGCGGCACCGAACTGCGTATTCACGCGGAAGGTGACGACGCCGAACACGCGCTTGAAGCCATACAAGCCCTGTTCGACGCCCGCTTTGACGAAGACCAGTAGCGCTTAGCTACCCGCCACCGTCATCGCATCAATCAGCCAACTACCCGTATGAACACTACCACGCGTATCAGTATCGCTGCCGATACCGACCAATCCTGAGAACATGCGCTCCAGGTTTCCGGCAATGGTGAACTCTTCAATTGGATACTGAACTTCACCATTCTCGACCCAGAAACCTGCCGCCCCGCGGGAATAGTCGCCGGTCACCCCGTTGACGCCCTGCCCCATCAGTTCGGTTACCCAGATACCCCGCCCCATTTCCTTGAGCAGCGCTTCGCGTGTTTTCAAGGGCGCGTCAAGGCGCACATTGCGTGCACCGCCCGCATTCCCGGTGGTCTGCATGCCCAGGCGACGAGCGCTGTAGGATGAGAGCATGTAGCTTGCGATGCTCCCCTGATCGATAAAGCGATTGTTGCGCGTTTGAACGCCTTCACCATCAAACGGCGTACTGGCCGTGGCTCCAACTTCCATGGGTCGCTCTTCAAGACTGAACCACTCGGGAAAAAGCGGTGTCCCCAGACGATCGCACAGGAAAGAGGACTGACGATACAGCGCGCCGCCAGCCAAGGCGCTGAGCAGATGACCGATTAACCCTGCAGATAGCGAAGGATCAAACAGGACTGGAAATGTACCCGTGGGGGGTAACTGGGCGCCTAACCGGCGTAGCGTGCGCGCAGCCGCCTCTCGGCCAACCTCAGCAGGGTCACGTAAATGCAGAGGGTTACGCGCAGAGGTATAGTCGTAATCGCGCTGCATGCCGCTCTCATCCTGCGCGATCAACATGCAGGAAAGTGAATGACTGCTGCCTTTCTGGGTGCCTAAAAAGCCGTGACTATTGGCATAGACCCGAACACCTTCGCCACTGGAGAGCGAAGCGCCCTCTGACTGGCTAATACCGTCAACATCGCGACCCGCCTGCTCACAGGCAAGCGCAATCTCAATAGCCTGTTCGGTGGTCAGCGCCCACGGATAATGCACTTTCAGATCCGGAAGCTCAGTGGCCATCTGGTCAGCATCTGCAAGCCCAGCGACCGGGTCTTCACCGGTGTAACGGGCAATCGCCAATGCCTTTTCAACCACGGCCTGAATAGAGGCGCTGCTTGCATCGCTTGAAGACGCACTTCCTTTACGCTTACCCACATAAAGCGTTACCGCAATGCCTTGGTCGCGGGAAAGTTCAACGGTTTCCACCTCACCCAAGCGCACGCTGACACCCGTGCCCTGATCGACGCTTGCGCCAACCTCGGCGGCATCTGCGCCCAGTCGTTTGGCCAGGGCCAGCGCTTCTT
The DNA here is from genome assembly GCF_052376775.1 of Halomonas sp. AOP43-A1-21. Taxonomy (NCBI): domain Bacteria; kingdom Pseudomonadati; phylum Pseudomonadota; class Gammaproteobacteria; order Oceanospirillales; family Halomonadaceae; genus Halomonas; species Halomonas sp. AOP43-A1-21. The sequence goes on from NZ_JBQSWC010000001.1 coordinate 194,410, forward strand.
CTGCACGTGCTGTCAGAAGTGCCTGCTGCGAGGATGCATCAAATGCCTGTGCCATATGGCCTCCTTTTTCGTACGAATTGCATCGCCGAATCAATGTTATGGTCGCAGCCTGATATAATGCTGCCAACGAATCTTGTCTGTGAGTTTAATTATGCCGAAACTACGCCCCGAGCCCTTTGATACTCAAGAGCCCGAAGAGCGGCCGAGCAAATCGCAACTCAAACGCGAAATGCATGCGCTTCAAGCGCTTGGCGAAACCTTAATCGCCATGAAGCCCGCCGAGCGTGCTCGTTTTCCTCTCTCTGACGATATGCTCAGGGCCATTGAAGAGACCTCGCGTATCCGCTCCCACGAAGGGCGTCGTCGTCATATGCAGTACGTCGGCAAGCTCATTCGTAAAGAGGACCTGGTCGCGATTCAAGGAGTATTTGACTCAATCGAGCAGGAAAAAGAGCAGCGTGATCATGCTTTTCACCGCCTTGAAAAGTGGCGGGACCGGCTGGTTGAAGAAGGCGATCCTGCCGTTGACCTGTTCATGGCGGAATACCCCGACGCCGATCGCCAGGCGCTACGTCAATTAATCCGTAATGCCCAGCGCGAACGTGACCAGGGCAAACCGCCCACCAGCTCGCGTAAACTGTTTAAACATCTACGCGAGACGCTGGCGCTTTAACGCCCTAAGCTTCAACCCCGTTAAGAAGACTGCGTACCGCCAACGGTCAGCTCATCTAATTTTAGCGTGGGCTGACCTACGCCTACCGGTACGCCCTGCCCTTCTTTACCGCACACGCCAATACCGGTATCCAGTGCCATATCATGGCCAATCATGGAAACGCGGCCCATCGCCTCGGGGCCATTGCCTATCAGCGTGGCACCTTTTACCGGCACGGTGATACGCCCGTCTTCGATTAAATAGGCTTCACTGGCGGAGAACACGAATTTACCCGACGTGATATCCACCTGGCCGCCACCAAAACTGACGGCGTAGATCCCGCGCTTGACGCTTTTGATAATATCTTCAGGCTCATCCTGGCCTGCCAGCATGACCGTATTGGTCATACGCGGCATGGGTAAATGCGCAAACGACTCACGGCGCGCATTACCGGTTGGCGCCATATTCATCAGCCGTGCATTCAGCTTGTCCTGCATATAGCCGGTCAGAATACCGTCTTCGATCAGCGGGGTGTTTTGGCCCGGTGTGCCTTCGTCATCAATGCTTAACGAGCCGCGCCCGTCGACAATGGTAGCGTCATCCACCACGGTGACGCCTTTAGCCGCCACACGCTGCCCCATACGCCCGGAAAACGCCGAGCTGCCTTTACGGTTGAAGTCACCTTCAAGGCCATGGCCCACAGCCTCATGCAGCAAAATACCCGGCCAGCCCGACGCCAGCACCACAGGCATTTGCCCGGCGGGCGCGTCAACGGCCTCAAGATTCACCAGCGCCTGGCGTACGGCCTCTTTAGCGTAACGCTCAGCGACACCTTCATCGCGCAGGCGCGACATCGAGTAGCGTCCACCACCGCCTGAGCCGCCCCGCTCTCGACGGCCATTTTTCACCGCAATCACGCTCACGTTAAAACGCACTAGCGGGCGAATATCAGCCGCCAACGTGCCGTCACTGGCGCGCACCATGACCACTTCGTAAGTACCCGAAAGCGACGCACTAACCTGCGTAACGCTTGGGTCTGCTGCGCGCGCCGCGCGATCGGCGTCTTTTAGCATGGCAACCTTTTCTTCAGCGGTTAGCCCCGCCAAAGGGTCCACGCCCGCATAAAAAGATGCTGCGGCAACAGGCTTTACTACCTGCCCAGGCAAACGCTTGCCGCTACGCACAATACCTGACGCCGTACGTCCGGTATCGATCAGCGCATCGGCCGTAATTTGGTTGGAGTAGGCAAAGCCGGTTTTTTCGCCTGCCAGCGCACGCACGCCGACACCACCATCAATGTTATAACTCGCTTCTTTGACTTCGCCGTCCTCTAATACCCAGCCTTCCGTCCAGGTACGCTGAAAGTACAGATCAGCATAATCCACACCCGCACCCATGGCGTATTCAAGGCCTTTATCAAGGCCATCAAGGTCGAGACCACCCGGCGTGAGCAGAATGGAAACAGCGGACTCTATATCGCTCTTAATTGCGGTCATTGGGGGCCTTCTAAAGTAACCTGCGGCGAAGCCCAGGGGCCTCGCACGCGATAATGAATGGTCGTCGCTCGATCCAGCGCATCACCAAATAGCTGGTCGGCAATAAATAATGCGCCACCCACCACAGGAGCACCCACTGCGATAGCGGCAATTGGCAAGCTCTGTGTCACTGGTAGTACAACGCCCAGGCGTTGGTCGAGCTCGCGATGAAGTAGGTTAACGTTGCCCGTTAAGGTTAAGTTGGCGGCAGGCGCGTCAATTTGCAATGGCTCGCTCAAGGAAAGCTGACCATTCGCTACATTCGCCGAGCCATGAACTCTATCAAAAGCAGTGCCCTGGCCGGTTACGTCAGAAAAATCCAGGCGTAAGCGGCGAAAAATATTATCCAAGTTTAGCAGACCAACGAGCCGCACCGGGGCGGACTCCAGGGTCATAAAGCGGCCATCTTGAAGATCAGCATCAATCTCACCCTGGGCCTGACTTAAATCAAACTGCCACGGCGCCCCCGCCCAAGAAAGGTTGGCGTTTGCATCAGTGCGCCGGCTGCGCAAGGCAACGGGCTGATCCAGCCGCTCTAGTGCTGTACCTATATCGCCACCCTGAAGTGAAATATTAGCGCGGGTACGACTAGTGGAAACATCACCCTCCCAGTAGAGTTCACCACGGGCGGAAAGTTGCCCGAGCGTCAGCCCAACCGGCGTCAGCGAGAATCGATCATCATCGGTGTGCCAGTAAGCCGATAAAGGCCCAAACCGGCTCGCGCCCATACTTATTTCTGCAAGCCTGAGTCGGCCATCGGGCACTTGGGCAAGCCAATCGGGAATAGCTGCCGGTGTGGCTTTGTGGGTTTCTACTTCCTGCATCCAGGATTCAGGGGAAGACGCGCCATCTTCCTCGGAGGATTCTGCCAAATTAAACAGTGGATCCAGCGCCAACTGCTCAATAGTGATATCCAGCGGGTATTGGGAGGCGGCGTCATAATGAACCCGCCCCGCGATCAACTCACCGTCAAGCGCTGCATTGATAGCTCCGTTGTGGACATCACCGGTTAACGCCACCGCCCCCACACAGGTCTGCTGATACACCAGACAGGCGGTTTCCAGATCAACCTTAAGTGGAGGATGATCGTTCATTGAGCCTGCTGATACGCTTTGCTCACCGGCCAACAGCGGGGCTATGGCCTGCTGCCAAGCCTTAGGATCAATGCGGGGAATACTTGCCTGTAAATCTACGCCTAGCTGTGAAGGCCATTCAGGCGGGCTAACATCCGCCTCCGCCAGACGCAGACTGGCAGACAATCCGCCGTGCTGGTGTAAGCGCAGATGGGCAATATCAGCCAGGCGGCTTTCCACACGCCCGCTTTCAAAATCAGCGTTGAGCATCCAGGGCCAAGGCTGCCCCGCCGCTTTAGCAAATGGCGCAGGTAGCTCACTGGTAACCCCCGCCAGCTGACTTTCCAGCGTTAAACGTGGCGTTGGTTCAAGCGACACGTTGCCCTGCCACTGGATCGCGCCACTAAATAACTGCGTCCCCTGCTCGGCAGGAATCCCCGCCAATGGGAACAGTGGTGCAAGCGGGGTTTGGCCGCGCAAGGCGATGCCGTGGCGCTGGGTATGCAGCTCAGCATTAATGTCACCACCGAGTAACTTTCCGCCCACATCGCCTATCAAAGCCATGCTCTCACCGTGCTGCTGCCAGGTTAACTGGCCACGCAGGGCCTGAAGGGCCAGATTAAGCGGCGTATACACAATACGAGTTAAGGCCGGCGTGGCATTGATCTCAAGCTGGAGTGCTTCAGGCGTCGAGAGGGGTAGCGACAAGGCTAAATCACCCTCCACCTCACCTTCCACCTGAAGATCGTTGAGGATATCCAGGTCAATATCGGGCATCGACTGTAGAAATGCTTTCAATGACGCCCCATCGCTCTGCAAATTCCCCGATACGTTGAGCGTTTCATCCTCCATGATCAGCTCGCCTTGAGAAGCCGTGACCCCATGGCTTTGCGCATGGTCTATCTGGGCTTCAAGCACCTGGTTTTGCCACTTCAAGCGTCCCTGCACCTCATCAAGACGCGGCCAGCCCGGGGCGATGGGCAGATGCCCCTCAATAACGTTCAGAGCAAGCGTTGCAGATATATCATCAGCACTTACGCCCTCACCAAGCGGCAGGCTAAGTTTGAGCGAGCCATTGGGCACCTTGCCACCGATATCGTTAAGCAGCCAGGTGCGCAGCTCTTCATCAAAAGCATTAAGCGGCAGCCATTGCGCCAGCGGACGATCCAAGGCGTTCACATTGGCAAAATCGATATCTAAGCCAAACTGGCCCGAATTCTCACTGGCGATTAAACCAAATCCACCGCTTACCTGGGCGCCATCCCAATTCACGTTGAGCTGACGCCCACTTATCATAGTTCTGGGACCGTCGTAGACCCACTCCACCACGCCTTCTGCGTTTTGTAGCTGCATGGGAGCGATAAACAGATCGGGGAAATACAGGCTAGTTTGGCCAGCGCTATCAAACGTGACGCGCCCACGCAAATCTCGTGCCTGCACCCAGGCGTCCACAGGCCCACCACCGGGCGCCTGCTGCCAGGGCGATACTTCCACATTGGTTAATGCTGCATCAACACCCCAGCGTCCTTCATTCTGGCCCAGGCGCAGGCCCTGCACCTGACCTTGGGGAGCCAGCGTCTGCAAGACACGCGTTACCGATTCGGGAAGAAAAACGTAATCGCGCCATGCCGTCAATGAGGCAAGCTCGAATGCGCTGGTACGCAGCTCCCACTGGCCGGGCTGGTGGGCAAGATACCAATAGTGCGGCAAAGCAGGCCCTTCGGTGACGCCTTCCGGCTGCGCCCACTCAACGTTTTGCGCATTGCCTCTCAGCCACGCCTCTCCGCCATCGCCATCGCGCTGCCACTCGCCATGCGCCTGGATATTTTTTAATACGGCGTATTGAATATCCTGACGCAGAACCAGCTGAGGAACATCGACAGCCAGCCGCGCCTCCTGAAGTCGCCCTTCATACCAGCGGCCCCATAGACGAGCATCGCCGCCCATTTGCTCTAGAAAAGGCACATGATCGGGGCGAAACATTTCCGCCAATACCAGAAGCTGATCAAACTGCGCTTCCAGCGAGAGCGTGGCAGAAAAATCATCGATACCACGTTTGCCCGGCTGCATCTCTGCCAGCAGTTGCACTGCCGGGGTTGATGGTGCTTGTTCCTGGTCGGCAGAAAGAATATCCACCGTGCCCTGCAAGCTGGTCCCTTGCGAATTGCCCGTCAAGAGTAGCGTTGGGGCTTCCAGCATAACGCGGTCGTGCTGGCCGTGGAGCACAACACGGGTATCGTCGATCCAGATACGCTGGCGCAACAGCCACTCTGTCAGGCCATCAATGGTGGCTAAGTCAACCTCTGGTTCAGGGGCTATATCAAGGGGTAAGCGAGCCGGTTCTGGCCATTGCCACTGATGCTCAAGCCCTTGATAAAGGTGAAATTCGGTTTGATGAAGCCTGATATCACTGAAGATGGGTAGGAAATTGCATAGCGAAGCCACTATATCCAAGCGTAGTTCGGCTTGCTGCAGTGAAAACAGTGACTGCCCGCTGGGCGTTTCAGCCTCAAAGCCTTCAAGCTTAAGAATCAGGTCATTACGGGCCATGGACACAACAAGATTCTCTATGTGCACCGGTACGCCAATCTTGGCTTCAAGCCAGCTTTCAAGGTGCGGCGTCAAGGCATCCGCCTGACTAACCGCAAGCCTAAAAAGCAGCAATACAACCGCAAGAACGCCCAGACCCCAGGCGAGCAGAAGTAAGCTCCAACGCGTCAGAGAACGGTTCTTCATACAATTACATCAACACAATATCGTACTGCTCTTGTGAATAATGCTGCTCCACCTGAAAGCGAATGGTTTTGTTGATAAACGTTTCCAGATCAGCGACGGCTGCTGACTCTTCATCGAGCAAGCGATCAACAACCGGCTGAGACGCCAATACCATATAGGTTTCTGGACTATAGGCCCGCTCTTCACGCAGGATTTCACGGAAAATTTCGTAGCATATCGTTTCGGGCGTTTTTAACGTACCGCGCCCGCTACACGTCGGACATGCCTCACATAGCGTCTGCTCAAGGCTTTCGCGGGTGCGCTTGCGGGTTAACTGCACCAGGCCTAATTCTGTCACCCCAGTACACTTGGTTTTGGCGTGGTCGCGCTCCAAGGCTTTTTCAAGCACGCGCAGCACCTGCCGCTGGTGCTCCACTTCTATCATATCGATAAAGTCGATAATGATAATGCCACCTAAATTGCGCAGGCGAAGCTGACGGGCAATGGCGGTGGCTGCTTCCAGATTGGTCTTGAAAATAGTCTCTTCAAGATTGCGATGCCCAACATAACCGCCCGTATTGACATCAATCGTGGTCATCGCCTCGGTGGGGTCAATAACCAGATAACCGCCCGATTTAAGCTGTACCTTACGCCCCAAGGCCTTCTGAATTTCATCTTCAACGCTATACAGATCAAAGATAGGCCGCTCACCAGGATAGTACTCAATTCTATCCACGGCATCGGGCATAAACTCTTCGGCAAACTCGACTAACTTGACGAAGTTTTCCCGGGAATCAATACGCACTTTCTCGATATCATCGCGCATTACATCGCGCAAGGTGCGCATAAATAGCGGCAAATCGTCATAAATAACGCTGGATGGCGCTGCGGTAATTTTGCGCTCGGCGACTTTTCGCCAGATGCGCAGCAAAAAATGCATATCGCCTGCCAGCTCTTCATCACCCACACCTTCTGCCGCCGTGCGCACAATAAAACCGCCGGTGACTTCCAGCGTTTGCTCGGCAATACCACTATCTAGTAGCGCCTTGAGGCGCTCGCGCTCCCGCTCATCCTCTATACGCTGAGAAACGCCGTGATGGGGGGAGTCCGGCATATACACCAGATAGCGTGAAGGGATCGATAAATGCGTGGTAAGCCGCGCCCCTTTTGTACCGATAGGGTCTTTGGTTACCTGTACCACCAGCGCCTGCCCCTCGTGCAATAGCTGGCCTATGGTTTGCTGCTCGTCGCTTGGCGTGCCGGAAGGCATAACCTCATGGGCATGAATAAACGCCGCTCGCTCCAGGCCAATATCAACAAAGGCAGCCTGCATTCCAGGCAATACACGAACCACCCTGCCTTTGTAGATATTGCCTACTATCCCACGCCGCCTTGAGCGCTCAATAAGCGCCTCTTGTAAAACGCCGTTTTCAACAAGCGCAACGCGGGTTTCCATTGGCGTTAAATTGATGAGGACTTCACCACTCATGCAAAATTCCTTCTCGGTTCACGTATTTCACGCCCGTCTATAGGCAATGAGACGACGACTAGGTGTGCGAGTAATAATGCCCCATCCAAATAGGCACCCCCTGCTGATTTAGCAATTGCGCCGTTTCATAAAGCGGCAAACCAACCACTGCTGAGTGGCTACCCTTAATTTCTTCCACAAAAATCGCGGCCAGTCCCTGTATAGCATACCCGCCTGCTTTATCTGCCGGCTCACCGGTTTGCCAATAGTCGGCGATTTCCCGAGTGGTGATCTCACGCATTCGCACGTGTGTGGTGACGCAGCGGCAAAGCACGCCCTTAGGGCCGGTAACGGCAACCGCGGTAAGCACCTCATGCCATCGACCGGAAAGGCGCGCAAGCATAGCGGCGGCGTCATCTGCATCCACAGGTTTGCCTAACAGTACGCCATCCACCACAACCGCGGTATCTGAACCTAACGTAGGTAGTGAGCTCAGCGGCGCCGACGCTTCGGCTTTAGCAACGGCTAGACGCTCGACATAATTCTTGGCAGACTCACCCGGTTTGGGCGTCTCGTCCACATGGCTGGGTAGAATACTGACAGTGACGCCAATTGAGGCCAGCAGATCGCGCCGCCGGGGTGAGGCAGACGCCAAACACAGCATAGGTGATGAGGTAGTATCCAGCGCAGCCATGCTCAAGGCCCCAGTAAGCGTCGTTCCAACGCTTTAAACATAGTGGCTAACCACGGCCATAGAAATGCACTGATTAATGACGGTATTAAAAAGGATAGGTGTATCGAGAACTCACCGGTCAACGTACGCAGCCACTGTTCGACCAGCTGTACCAAGCCGAGCAGTACCAGTACGAGAACTGACTGCTGAACCAGCGAGTAGGCACGAAAACGTGGATATACCAGGGCGCATAGAAAGGCTAGCAGCGACAAAATCAGAGCATGCTGACCAAGCGATGTGCCCTCAATCAAGTCCAGAAGCACCCCGAGTATGAATCCGTGAAAAACACCTACCCGATCAGGCGCACGCATACACCAATAGATCAGCATTAAGCCGATCCATTCAGGGCGATATACTTGCCATCCTTCGGCGAGCGGCATCACTTGCAGGCAAAGCGCCAGAACAAGGCTAAACCACACGACTATCAGCGGCACTACAGGAACACGCGCCATTAGCGATCCTCCTGAGCGTCGTCTGGCTCAATCGGGGCAAGCCGCTGGGCTGCGTGTATGGCATCGGCTGAGATATCCATGGACTCATCCCAAATGGGGTCGTCGACGTCTTCACGCGGCGGTGGGAATAACAGCAGAAAATGGCGGGCACGCTGCAACTGCGCCGTTGGCTCAGCGGTAACCCGGGCAAACGGCTGCCCGGGGTCGTGATAAACCTCAGTGACTCTCGCAACGGGATACCCCGGCGGAAAACGCCCTGCCAGCCCCGACGTGGTTAACAGGTCGCCTTCGCGAATATCGGCTGTATCAGGCACATGGAGTACATTAACGCTGCCGTAGCGCCCGGCTCCCTGCACAATAAAGCGCAAGCCATTACGGTTAATTTGAACCGGAAGCGCATGGCTTGCATCGGCCAATAACAGTACCCGGCTGGAGTACGCCGACACTGCAGTTACTTGCCCGACAAGGCCAGACGCATCGATGACCGGCTGCCCTACGTACGCCCCATTACGATGCCCACGATCGATCACCATTTGATGACTAAACGGGTCGTTATCCAACGATAGTAGTTCAGCGGTAATATACGGAATACGACGCCGCTCGCCGGCTTTAAGCAATTGGCGCAGCTCGGTATTTTCAGCCGTCAAATTAGCTAGTCGCTGACCTCGGTGAGATAGCGTCAGAATTTGTTCGCGCAGCCGACGATTTTCATCGACCAAAGCCTGCTGATCAGACAGCGCAAGCGCGCCCCAATTCAACAAGTCGCTAGGCACGCTAACAACCCATTGAACAGGCGCAACAACCATCGTCATTTGAGCGCGCACGTCTTCCATACGTGTAAAACGATGGTCGGCAAACATCAAGATGCTTGCCGCCAACACGCAAAAAAACAGCCGGTAGCCCGGCAGCGGCCCGTGTGAAAATAGCGGTTTAATAGGCAATCCCCCGCGATAAACCGCTAAACGTTAGTCGCTCGACAGCAGCTCAAAGGTATGCTGATCGATCATTTCAAGCGCTTTACCGCCACCACGCGCAACACAGGTAAGCGGATCTTCTGCCACAATCACCGGCAAACCGGTTTCTTCAGCAATCAGCTTATCCAGATCACGCAGCAGTGCACCGCCACCTGTAAGCACTAAACCGCGCTCAGCAATATCGGAGGCAAGCTCGGGAGGAGACTGCTCAAGCGCGCTTTTAACGGCGGCCACAATCGAGCCAAGCGTTTCCTGCAGCGCCTCTAAAATTTCATGGGAGTTCAGCGTAAAGCTACGCGGGATCCCTTCTGCTAAATTGCGGCCGCGTACGTCGATTTCACGCAGTTCGCCACCGGGATAGGCGCAGCCAATCTCTTCCTTGATTCGCTCAGCCGTGGCTTCGCCAATCAAACTGCCGTAGTGGCGTCGCACATACGCGGTGATCGCCTCATCGAAACGGTCACCGCCTACGCGGATCGATTCTGAATAGACCACGCCATTGAGCGAAATAATGGCAATTTCAGTGGTACCACCACCAATATCCACCACCATGGAACCCTGCGCTTCCTCAACCGGCAGGCCAGCGCCTATGGCGGCAGCCATAGGCTCTTCGATAAGAAACACTTCGCGGGCGCCAGCCCCTTCAGCCGATTCTCGGATCGCGCGACGCTCAACCTGCGTAGACATACACGGCACGCAAACTAATACGCGCGGGCTAGGCGTCAGAAAGGTACTCTGGTGCACTTTGCGAATAAAATGCTGAAGCATCTGCTCGGTGACGGTAAAGTCGGCGATAACACCGTCTTTCATTGGCCGGATGGCGGTAATATTGCCAGGCGTACGTCCCAACATACGCTTCGCGTCAGCACCTACCGATGCAACGCTACGCATATTGCCAGACTGGCGAATGGCGACTACGGACGGTTCATCGAGAACGATGCCACGACCGCGTACATAAATCAGTGTGTTGGCCGTACCCAAGTCGATCGACAGATCGCTGGAAAACAGCCCCCTCAAACGTTTGAACATGGATGTTGTTACCTAGTGCAGACCGGGAACCTGTGCGGATGCAAACGGTATCACCGCAACCCCCCGGCAGCAAGCACGAGTCGCGCTGAACACTGCCCGTGAAGGCCAAGATGTGGTACCTTTTGCGGCTATTTTCCACGTCTGTTACAGAAGACGATTTTTTCGATGACAGACTGTATACCGCACAAAGCGGAATACGTTCCATCACGTTTTAGCGAGGACTTTTCGATCATGGCGCTTGAAGAATCTCATGTGCGCCGGGCCGCACACCTGGCCCGACTCGCCGTCAGCGATGACCAAGCCACCGGTTTTGTCGACGATCTAAGCCGCATTCTGGACATGGTAGACCAACTTCAAAGCATTGATACAGAAGGCGTTTCTCCACTCTCTCACCCGCTGGACGCAACTCAGCGCCTGCGTGCGGACGAAGTCACAGAAACCAACCAGCGCGATGCGTTTCAACGCTGTGCGCCAGCCGTGGAAAACGGCTTGTATCTGGTTCCTCGTGTTGTTGAATAAGCAAGTCCCGGGCTTTCCAGGCGCAGTTTCAACACTTCTCTTTCGTTCTCGAACGGAGCTTTCGGGTCATGCATGATAAAACTTTAACGCAACTCGCCACCGCCTTAAAAAGTGGTGAGTTTTCCAGTCGCGAGCTGACCTCGCACTATTTACAAAAAATTGAGAAGGCCGACGGCACGCTCAATAGCTTTATTACCGTGACCGGCGAACAGGCACTCAATCAAGCAGAAGAAGCCGATAAAGCGCGCGCCGCGGGTAACGCGGGGCTGCTTACCGGCATTCCGCTGGCGCTCAAGGATATTTTTTGTACCCGCGATGTAAAAACCAGCTGCGGCTCCAAAATGCTGGATAATTTTATCGCTCCTTACGATGCCACGGTCGTTGAAAAGCTTAACGCGGCGGGCACGATCAGCTTGGGTAAAACCAATATGGATGAGTTCGCGATGGGCTCTTCCAATGAAAACAGCCATTACGGCGCGGTTAAAAATCCCTGGGATTTAACCGCGGTGCCGGGAGGCAGCTCAGGCGGAAGTGCCGCGGCGGTAGCCGCAGGCCTTGTACCGGCCGCCATGGGTACCGATACCGGCGGTTCGATCCGTCAGCCGGCGGCGTTTTGCGGCATTACCGGCTTGAAGCCCACCTATGGGCGCGTTTCGCGCTATGGCATCATTGCCTACGCTTCAAGCCTGGACCAGGCTGGCCCAATGGCACGCAGTGCCGAAGACTGCGCCCACCTGATGAACGTGATTGCCGGGCACGACGTGCGCGACTCCACCAGCGTTGCCCGCGGCGTACCGGACTATACCGAAACGCTGAACGCCCCCCTCTCAGGCCTTAAAATTGGCCTGCCGAAAGAGTATTTTGGCGACGGGTTAGACCCCGAAGTAGAAAAAGCCGTACGCGATGCGGTGAAAGTCTATGAATCATTAGGCGCAACGGTGCGCGAAGTGAGCTTGCCGCATACCCACTATGCGATTCCGGCCTACTACGTTATCGCCCCGGCGGAAGCCTCCTCCAACCTGTCGCGTTACGACGGCGTGCGCTTTGGCCACCGCTGTAAAGACCCCGTCGACCTGATCGATCTTTACAAGCGCAGCCGCGCGGAAGGCTTTGGTGAAGAGGTCAAGCGGCGGATTCTGATTGGCACCCATACCCTGTCAGAGGGCTTCTTTGACGCTTACTACACCAAAGCGCAAAAAGTACGCCGCCTTATTCGCCAGGACTTCCTCGACGTTTTTGAAGACGTTGATGTGCTCATGGGCCCGGCCTCGCCAACCCCGGCATTTGACCTGGGCGCCAAAAAAGACCCAGTTTCGATGTACCTGCAGGATATCTACACCATCGCTGTGAACCTGGCGGGTATTCCCGGCATCAGCGTTCCAGCAGGCTTTGCAGGTGGCCGCCCCATAGGTCTACAGATTCTGGGCACACATTTTGCCGAAGCGCAGCTTTTAAACGTGGCGCATCAGTATCAGCAAGCGACTGACTGGCACCTTCAACTTCCTGCTTTCGCCGAGGAGAACGCCTAATGCAATGGGAAACCGTAATTGGGCTTGAAGTCCACGTTCAGCTCGCGACCCGCTCCAAGATTTTTTCCGGCGCCTCAACCGCGTTTGGCGCTGAGCCCAACACCCAGGCGTGCGCGGTTGATCTGGGGCTTCCCGGAACACTGCCGGTACTCAACGAGCAGGCCGTGGCCATGGCCGTTCAGTTTGGATTGGCGGTACATGCCGATATCGCCGAAGTCTCGGTGTTTGATCGTAAAAACTACTTTTACGCTGACCTGCCCAAGGGCTATCAGACCAGCCAGATGTACCACCCCATCGTCGGCCCGGGTGACGTGGATATCACCCTGGATGACGACACCACCAAGCGTATCCGCATCCACCACGCCCACCTAGAAGAGGATGCCGGCAAGTCGCTGCATGAAGACTTCCTGGGCATGACTGGTATTGATTTGAACCGTGCTGGTACGCCGCTTCTGGAAATCGTCTCCGAGCCGGACATGCGCAGCGCCAAGGAAGCGGTGGCGTATCTCAAGGCGATCCATGCCATCGTGACCTATCTGGGCATTTCCGATGGCAACATGGCCGAAGGCTCCATGCGCTGCGACGTCAACGTCTCGGTACGCCCCAAGGGGCAGGAAGCCTTCGGCACGCGGGCCGAGATCAAGAACGTCAACTCGTTCCGCTTTGTCGAGCGTGCGATCGCGTTTGAAGTAGAGCGCCAGATTGAGCTGATTGAAGACGGCGGCACGGTGGTTCAGGAAACCCGCCTGTTTGATCCTGAGCGCGACGAAACTCGCAGCATGCGTACCAAAGAGGAAGCTAACGACTATCGCTACTTCCCCTGCCCGGACCTGCTTCCCGTCGTGCTCGATGAAGCCTATCTGGATCACTTGCGCAGCCAGCTGCCTGAATTGCCCGCCGACAAGCGCGAGCGCTTCCAAAGTGAACTGGGCCTGTCGGCTTACGATGCCGCCGTGCTATCGGCCAGTCGGGAAATGGCTGAGTTCTTCGAGGAAGTGCATCACGTGTGTGGTGATGCCAAGCAGGCCGCCAACTGGGTGCAGGGCGAGCTTTCCGGCGCGCTCAATCGTGAGAATCTGAGTATCAATAACAGCCCGATCTCGGCGCGCCAGCTGGGCGACCTGCTAAGCCGGGTGATTGACGGCACGATCAACGGCAAAGCCGCCAAGCAGGTCTTCCAAGCACTGTGGAACGGCCAGGGCGAAAATGCCGATGCGATCATCGAAGCCAAAGGCCTCAAGCAGGTCACGGACACCGGCGCGATTGAAGCCATGATCGACCAGGTGATCACCGAAAGCCCGGCCCAGGTGGCCCAGTATCGTGATGCCGAGCCTGAGAAACGCGGCAAGATGATCGGCTACTTTGTGGGTCAGGTGATGAAAGCCTCACGCGGCACGGCAAACCCGCAGCAGGTTAACGGCGTGCTGATAGCGAAGCTTGACGCTCTCCTGTAAGCCTATCGCTATTGTGTTCGCGTAATAAAACGGGCTGCCTTCATTCAGGCAGCCCGTTTTAGTCAGTGTCGCACTATAGTTGCCAGAAAATGCTAAGCCAGTTGGCTGGGTGACGTATAGCGCTTTAGCTGCGCGCAGCCCGCCGCCCAAACGTCCGCCTCTAACTCAGCAATACCCGCAGTGGCGAAGCCCAACCCCTGCCCAAACCTGCCGTCTACCAGAAGCTCCGTCAGGTTGCCTACCAGCGGCATATGGCTCACCAACATGGTAAGCGCGCTTTCCGGCTGGCTTAACAGCCAATCACATACCTCGGCCGGGTCGTCCTCGGGCGTGATAAAGTCCAACGTATTGAGCGGGCAACCCAATGCATCAGCAATAATGCCCGCCGTTTGCTGGGCGCGCGCATAGGGGCTTGCGTAAAGAATGGGCAAGGCAAGCTCTCCTTTTGCCCTACGCGTCATAAGCCAACGCGCCATGCGAGCGGCCTCATTTTCACCCTGCGGCGTCAGTACCCGCTGGCTATCAGGAAAACCTGGCGCGGCCTCCCCGTGGCGCATAATCAATAAGCTACTCATGCCAGCCTCGGTTATCCAGATGCGCCTGCTGCACGGCCTCACGGGGCAGAATGAACTCCACGTCGCTGCTCTGCTCGCCCATCATGAGAGTACGCGCCATATCCTGCGCAGGAACACCGTCGAACAAGACATGATAAAGCCCTTCGGCAAGCGGCATATAGACGTCTAGCTCTTTCGCCTTGGCGCAAACCAGCTTAACCGTATTGACGCCTTCAGCTACCTGGCCCAGGGCAGCGATAGCCTCTTCCAGACTGCGCCCTTCTCCCATGGCATAGCCCACGCGGTAGTTACGCGAAAGATTGGATGAGCAGGTAACAATCAAATCGCCGACTCCCGCCAAACCCAAAAAGGTCATAGGATTGGCGCCTTCGGCGACGGCGAAGCGGCTCATTTCCGCCAATGCCCGGGTCATCAGCATGCTGCGAGTGTTTTCGCCCATGCCCAATGCTGCGGCCATGCCGGCGGCAATCGCATAAATATTTTTAAGCGCCCCACCAAGCTCGACGCCATGGCGGTCATCACTGGCATACACGCGAAAATAGCGGCAGCCCAGCGCCTGCTGTACCCGGGTACGGGTAAGCGCATCGGCGCTGGCAATCACCGTGGCGGTTAGCTGCTTATCGGCAATTTCAGACGCCAGATTAGGCCCGGCGATCACCCCGATATGGGGAAAACCTGTCTCCTCGGTTAGCACCTGACTCATGAGCAAAAAGCTGTCCTGCTCAATGCCTTTAGTGGTGCTTACAAGAATTTGTTGCGCCGTGAGCCATGGCTTTGCAGCCTGGACCACGCTGCGAAATGCTTTTGAGGGGATCGCAATCAATACCAGCTCAGCGTTTTCTAACGCCGAGCGCAAATCGGTTGTGGCCTGCACTGCAGGGTTAATCGCGTAGTGCGGCAAATAGCGGCCATTGCGATGCTCCTGATTAATTTGCGCCACGAGCGCTTCATCGCGCATCCATTGACGCACATGGGCACCGTTATCCGCCGCGATGCTTGCCAAGGCAGTGCCAAAACTGCCCCCACCCAGCACCGCGACCTTGATTTGCTGCTCAGCCATAAGGATGTCCTAAAGTCTCGTGAAAGCGTACTCGCTATTTTACCAAAACTAACAGCCTATTTTCTTAACACAAACGGCCCGTCTGGGAATCCAAACGGGCCGTTATTTTCCAAACGCGTCGTGTTAAGCAGTCAATACGCTGTTCAGGCGCTTAACGTAAGCGGCAGGGTCATCTAAATGACCGCCTTCGGCAATAATCGCCTGATCCAGCAGAATATGCGCCAGCTGACCAAACAGATCACCTTCCGAGCTTTCAAGGCGGGCGACCAGCGGGTGCTCCGGGTTAAGCTCCAAGATGGGCTTCACTTCAGGCAGCGGCTGCCCAGCGGCTTCCATGATGCGACGCATTTGGTAACCCATCTCATGCTCAGGCAGTACCACACAGGCAGGCGAGTCGGTTAAACGGTGCGTGACTTTGACTTCCTGCACACCGTCGCTCAGCGCTTCTTTTACCCGTTTGACCAGGTCTTCCTTGGCCTTGGCGGTCTCTTCCTGCGCTTTTTTCTCGGCTTCATCTTCCACGTCGCCAAGATCCAGCTCGCCTTTGGCCACATCTGCAAAGGATTTACCGTCAAACTCGGTCAGGTGGCTCATCAGCCACTCATCAATACGGTCAGACAGCAGCAGTACTTCGATGCCTTTCTTACGGAAGATTTCCAGGTGCGGGCTGTTCTTCGCAGCATTGAAGCTATCCGCCACCACGTAGTAAATCTTCTTCTGGCCTTCTTTCATCCGCTCGACGTAGTCAGCGAGCGATTGCTCCTGGGCCGACGTATCGGTATGGGTGGACGCAAAGCGCAGCAGGCCGGCGACTTTCTCGCGGTTGGCGGCGTCTTCACCCGGGCCTTCTTTCAACACGCTACCAAACGTGTTCCAGAACGTCTGATACTGCTCGCTCTCCTTAGACAGTTTTTTAAGCATATCCAGCGCACGTTTGGTAAGCGCCCCTTTGATCTTGTCGACCTTGGGATCCTGCTGGAGAAGCTCGCGAGAGACGTTGAGCGACAGGTCGCGCGTATCCAGCACGCCTTTGATAAAGCGCAGGTAAAGCGGCAGGAACTGTTCAGCGTCGTCCATGATAAACACGCGCTGGACATAAAGCTTGACGCCACGGGCGCCGTCACGCTCGTACATATCAAACGGCGCACGGCCCGGCACGTACAGTAGGCTGGTGTACTCAAGCTTGCCTTCTACCTTGTTATGGCTCCAGGTAAGCGGGTCGCTAAAGTCGTGGGCAACGTGCTTGTAAAATGCCTTGTACTCGTCATCAGAAACCTCGCTCTTGGGGCGCG
This sequence comes from Halomonas sp. AOP43-A1-21, assembly GCF_052376775.1. Classification (NCBI taxonomy): domain Bacteria; kingdom Pseudomonadati; phylum Pseudomonadota; class Gammaproteobacteria; order Oceanospirillales; family Halomonadaceae; genus Halomonas; species Halomonas sp. AOP43-A1-21. Next base: position 211,470 of record NZ_JBQSWC010000001.1, read on the forward strand.
CCCAGAGTGCGGTGGCTTCGTTAACGGTTTCCCAAGTGGTCACTTCGCTGCCTTCGATGTCGTTGCCTTCATCGTCTTTGGCAGTTTCAGTCTTGGGCATGCGCACCGGCACTTCAATATGATCAGAGTACTTGCGCACCAGGCTTTGCAAACGATAGTCGTCGGCAAACTCTTTGGCGTCGTCTTTCAGGTGAAGAATAATTTCGGTGCCGTGAACTTCACGCTCAATATCGGCAACGGTGAATTCGCCTTCACCCTTGGAGCGCCACTCAACGCCTTCTGATGCGTCGGTACCAGCTTTACGGGTACGCACGGCGACTTCATCAGCGACGATGAAGCCTGAGTAGAAGCCAACACCAAACTGTCCGATAAGCTTGGCATCTTTTTGCTGCTCGCCGGACATCTGCTTGAGAAACTCCGCCGTGCCGGAGCGCGCAATCGTACCCAGGTTAGCGATGACGTCTTCGCGGTTCATGCCAATGCCGTTATCACGCAGCGTCACGGTATTGGCTTCGCGATCATGCTCAATTTCAATGCGCAGCTCGCTATCGCCTTCGTACAGCGCATCGTTATCCAGCGCGGCGTAGCGTAATTTATCGCAGGCATCCGCGGCGTTAGAGATAAGCTCGCGTAAGAAAATCTCCCGGTTTGAATACAGGGAGTGAATCATCAGGTTGAGAAGTTGCTTAACTTCCGTCTGGAAGCCTAACGTCTCTTCGTGAGTCGCCGTTGTCATGCGCTTAGCCCTCATCAATCACGTTTGTTTAGTGTTCCTGCCTGCCGTGAGACAGGAACGAAAAATCTGTGAAGTGAATATGGGGATAAGCAGAGCGATTTCAAGAAGGTGAGTGTTGAGAAGTCGCAATATCGATATCACCGTCTTTCCAGGCACGGTAATCCGCCAAGCGTTGATCGATACGATTAAGCAGCCAGCCGACAATCAAGACATCGTCAACCAGGCCTATGAATACGAGAAAATCTGGGATTAAATCGAACGGCATTGCAAGATAGGCAAGCGCGAGCGCCATCATACCAAACGCAGACCAGGGGATGGGACGAAAGCGGCCACTGACCACATCACGCGTCATGGGAATAAACAGCTTTAAGGCTCGCCCAATACGCTTTACCGCCCAAACTCGGGACTTAAGTCGACGAAATAACCACCAAGTGGATAATCGGGCCATCGTAATTGAATCCTCCAAGTGTCACGATTGTCTGAACAATTTTTATCCATTTAGTTCACTATAGCGGCTGTTAACCCGTTAGCGATCAAGAGAGAGTGTCATGCAGGCATCGTCATTCAAATCCCCTTTTCGCACCCTTTGCGCGGCTCTACTGGTGGGCATACCCACGGCGTCCTGGGCCGCATCCGACAGCGCGATGCGCGATGCGCTGGAAGCGGCTCGGCAAGAGCAATGGAGCCGCGTCGATGAGCGCGCCATTGAAGGCCATATCCTGAATGGCTATGTCGAGTATCACCGGCTGCGCAATCGGCTACCCAACGTCTCGCCCGCTCAGGTGCAAGGCTTTATCGACCAGCATAACGACTCGCCGCTTTCTGAGTGGCTGCGCGGTCAGGCTATTGCGAAGTACGGGAATGCCGGGCGCTATAGTGACCTGCTGAGCGTTGCCGATGGTGAGCCTGCGGGCACAGCTCGTCAGTGCTACTACTATACGGCCCTGCTGGATTCTCAGCCGCAACAGGCAGCCACCGCAGGGCTTGCGCTATGGCTTGAAGGAAAATCGCAACCCGATGCGTGCGACCCGCTGTTTAATCGCCTGCGTGCCAACGGCACTATTGATTCAACGGCTATCTGGGAACGTAAAATGCTTGCCTGGCAGTCTGGTGAAGGCCGCTTGTCAGCCTATTTAAACGGGCAGCTTAATAGCCAATGGCAAACCGCTATCGACACCGCCGATAACGTTGATGCCAACATTCGAGCCGTCGCATCGGCGCCCGCCTGCCTGGGCCCTGAGTGTGCGGCCACGGCGAGTTTTTACAAAGCCGCCATGCAGCGCTTTACTCGGGACGATACGCCCGCAGCGCTCAACGCCTGGCAAACCATGGCCCAGGGGTTGAACCTGCTTCCCAGCGACCAGCAGGTCATTGAAGAAGAGCTTGCGTTTTATGCTCTGGTGCGCGAAGTGCCCGGCACCTTAGGCTGGGTGGATAGCGTGCTCCCCTCCCTGGAAAGCGAGCGCGTTCTGGAACTTCGTGTGCGTCGCGCCCTGGCCGCACGCCAGTGGCAGGACGTACTACACTGGATAGCCGAAATGCCGGCAAGCCAGCAGGAAAATAGCCGCTGGCAGTACTGGCTGGCGCGTGCCAATGAGCAGCTGGGCAATCAGGACGCGGCGATGGCCCGCTACCGCCAGGCCGCCACCGATCGAAGCTTTTTTGGCTTTGCAGCGGCCGAAAAACTCGGCCAGCCTTACCAGTTGAATCTTGAACGCAATCATTTCGACGAAGCCTCGCGCGAGCATACCGCACGGCTTCCCGTAGTACAGCGCACCGAAGCCTTACTGCGTATTGGTGAAGATGGCTTGGCGAATAGCGAGTGGTTGTTTGCAGTGCAAAACGGCTCTCCTCAGCAGGCGCGCGCACTGGCTGATTATGCCGCACATCAACAGTGGCATGCGCGCTTGGTGCAGACCACTATTGCAGGCGGCATGTGGGACGCCCTTGATTGGCGCTTCCCTGAGGCTTATCGGGATAGCTTTTTACACTGGGGCCGCCAAACCGGCGTTGACCCTTACCTGCTGATGGCGATTACCCGTCGGGAAAGCGCATACAACCCTGAGGCCTTGTCCCCCGCTGGCGCACGCGGCCTAATGCAGCTCATGCCGGGTACCGCAAGCCTGGTAAGCCGCCAGCTGGGTATCAATGACCCTGGCCCGTACGGCGTTCTGGATCCAGAGCTTAATATTCGCTTAGGCAGCACCTACCTGCGCGATAAGCTGAACCGCTACCAAGGCAACCGATTAGCCGCTGCCGCCGCTTATAACGCGGGCCCAGGGCGCGTGGACCAGTGGCTGGGCAACGGCATGGAATCGTTTGATCTGTTTGTCGAAAGCATTCCCTTTCGTGAAACGCGTGACTATGTGCAGGCAGTACTCAGCTACCGGGTGATTTTTGAAAGCCTGGCCAATGGCGGCAACAGCGAAGGCGTTACACTACTCAATGAAAACGAACAGCAGGTACGTTACGACCGAGCACTGCTAGCCCGCCGCTAGCACATCGATTGAAAGCACAAGAATTGAAAGCACATGGTTTGAAAATACAGGGTTTAAAAGTACATGGTTTGAAGCGCCCGGCTAGACCGGGCGCTGCTCCAGCGCCAGGCGAACCCCAAACGCAATCAGCACGGCCCCCGTGGCGGCATTTAGCGTCTGTGCAAAGCGCACGCTGGCAAGCCATCGGCTGGCACCTCCCACCATAAACACCACGCCAATTTGCCAGATATTGGCAATCACAAAGTGCACGCCTGCCAACCACAGCGATTTGATTAGTGCCGGGTCGCCTGGAGCGATAAACTGCGGCAAAAAAGCCATATAGAAAATGACGGTTTTGGGGTTAAGCACATTGGAGAGCACGCCCTCTTTAATCGGCTGCCAGAGCGAAACAGACGCTGCGGCCCCCATGGCGCCCTTAACCGGCAAGGGCTGCCCGCGTCGAGCGGCCATGAAGCTTGTGATACCCAGCCATACCAGATAGCCCGCCCCCGCAAGCTTCAGCACATGAAACGCCCAGGCCGATTGCAGCAGAATCAGAGAAATGCCCAGCGCCGAAATCGTCGCGTGGACAAATAGCCCACAGCAGATCGCAATACTCGTGGCCACGCCGTCGCGAATTCCTCCCCGTGCGGTATTGCGGATGACAAGCAAGGTGTCCACTCCAGGGGTAATTGATAGCAGCGTAATAGCAATCAAAAAAGGTACAAACTGCGAATCCAACAGGCTTACTGGCGACATACAGGCGCACTCGATAAGGAATAAAGAAACATTAGATCGTCACTGGACGACCCGTTTTTTTGCATCTACATTGATTTTGGCGGGCAGACAGCATGTCTACCCGTCTAATTATAAGCACGTTAAGGAAACGACAATGGCAACTGGTACAGTCAAGTGGTTCAACGATACAAAAGGTTATGGCTTCATCTCTCCTGATGATGGCAGTGACGACCTTTTTGCCCACTTCTCAGAAATTCAGGCTGAAGGCTTCAAGACCCTGCAGGATGGTCAGAAAGTCAGCTTTGAGGTAACTCAGGGTAAAAAAGGCCTTCAGGCGTCTAACATTCGCCTTGCCTAAAAGCAGCCGAATGTAGCAAGGCCCGCCTAGGCGGGCCTTTTTGTACGTGCTTACCTACTGACTAATTAGTCTGATTAGTCGTCTCTGTTTCTGTTGCGTCTGCGTCTGCGTCTGCGTCTGCGTCTTCACTCAGAATAGCGCCTCGGCTACGACTATCATCATGTTCACGTTCAATTTCTTTGAACTGCTCTTCAAGACGTTTCTGAGCTTCCTCAAAACGCCGCTCAGTGTCTTCAATCAGGGCGTCAACATCGGTCGCTTCCAGGTTATCTTCCAGCCGTGGGTTTTCCGGCAGGCTGCTTTCCACTTCCCAATCGGTCGAGAACGTATCTTCATCAAAAGCATCCGGCTCAACCGCCTGCTGCTCTACTTCTTCAAACTGCTCGTTCAATCGACGCTGAGCTTCCTCGAAACGCTGCTCGGTCTCCTCAATCATCTGATCCACATCGGAACGGGTCGCTTCCCCTGGCATCGCGCCGCCCTCTTCCAATACATCATCGGGGTCGGCTGCCAACGTATCCTCATTTGCCTCTACTTCTTGCAGGGACTCATCAGCGCTAACGGGGTCTTCTTGGGTATCGCTGCGAAGCGCTTCGGCTCGCTCAAGCTCCTCTGCAGCCTGACGAGACTCAATATCATCTTCTACCTCATCAGGGCTTGGCATCTCGGCGGCATTCTCAGCTGCTGCAGGCGCATCTTCCTCTTGCACGACCTCGTCATCAGAAACCGACGAGGGCTCATCAAGCGTCACGCTGGACTCTTCTTGAGAATCGCCACATGCGCTAAGTAACAGTGCTAATGCGGCAAGCGCAGGCAGCCATAAACGATTTGTCATTCAATCCCTCTCCTTAAAAACTTTTAAAGGGCGGCAAGATCAGTGCCGAATCAGTGTCGATCGTTTGCCGATAATAGCGGGCAGTCCTCAGGCAATAATACGCGCAGAGCCAAGGGGACTACCTCAGCGCAAAAACGATCGTAGTGGCACGCCTCGCCATCCAGTGTTAATGGCCAGGCAGGATCCTCACGTCGCGTAGTGACGGTAAACTGGCTAGTTGTAAAATAACGCACGTACTCACCTTCAGCCGGAAAGTTCTGTAGTTCGTTAATCAGCGTCGGTAGCTCTGTCACGGAGCTGAAGTCTTTCACCAGCAGTACGTCCAAACGACCATCATCAAGCTTGGCACGCGGGGCAAGCACTTGCCCACCGCCGGATTGCCGGCCGTTACCCAGGGCCAATAAAAGCAGCGAAGCATCCTGCTCTTTGTCACCCCAGTGCAAGGTTCCGCAGTAGCTGCGATGCCGCCAGGCTTTAAGCGCTCCCATTAAAGAGTAGGCGCCCCCGCCCAGCATACGCTTGAGCGTTTTCGGCGTTGTCGACGTTATCTCCGCACCAAACCCGCCGGTCGTCATATTGACGTAATACTGGGTGACACTTTTGTCATTCGCTGCAGCCGTTACCCGAACGATATCGATCGGATAGGACGTTAAATTTCTGGCCGCCGCCAAGGCAGGGCCAGGCTCTAAAGGAAGCCCCGTGGAGGTTGCAAAGTCGTTGGCACTGCCTAACGGAACGATCCCCAGTGCAGGCCGCTTGTCATGAGGAACGCGCATCAGCCCGTTCACCACTTCATTGACAGTACCATCGCCACCACAGGCAATAACATGGGTGATACCCATGTCGGCGGCCTGCTCGGCAAAAAGGGCTGCATCGCCGCCCTCCCAGGTAGAGCGAACGGTAATCGGCATCCCTGCCTCCCGCTGCTCTTCAACGGCTTCACGCAATGCCGGGTTCCCGGCTGACTTACCATTTACAATAAGTAAAAAACGCTGCTGTAAGTCTTTCACCAATGTATTCCCTTTCATGGTTGAGTCGCTGGTAAGGTTTATGCCAGCGCTTTTTCGACTACCTCGTACACATTAGAAGATAGTGGCTCTTGCTTGATACGCTCAAGCTGAGTACGCATTAACGACTGGCGCGTTTCATCAAACCGCTGCCAGCGCGTTAATGGGGTAATAAGCCGCGCCGCTATTTCAGGGTTCAAGCGATTGAGCTCAATAACCACATCGGCAAGTAATGCGTACCCTTGCCCATCCAAACGGTGGAAGTTGACTCGATTTTGCGCAAAAGCCCCGATCAGCGCACGCACTTTATTGGGGTTCTTGATGGAAAACGCCGGATGCTGCATCAAGAACTGTACGCGCTCCAGCACATCGCTCTTGGGCCGCGTCACCTGGATCGTAAACCACTGATCCATCACCAACGGATCATGCGCCCACTTTTCGCCAAAGGCTTTTAAAGCGGGCGAGGATAAATCGTCGCGATCGCTGTGTACAAGCAGAGTTAACGCATGACGCACATCGGTCATATTATGATCAGCCGCAAACTGCGCCTGACAAAATGCGATAGCCTGCTCATCTTCAATCGACATCAAATAGCTAAGCGCTATGTTTTTGAGACTACGCTGGGCAATTTGTTCAGGAGTCGGCGCATAAGGCTCATCTGAGCGATTGGCTTCAAACGTAGCAGCAAACTCATCACGAAGCGCCAAGGCCAGCGATTGACGCACAAACTCACGCGCCGCATGAATCGCATCAACATCAACAATAGGCTGCTGCTCGGCAATATAGGCCTCAGATGGCAGCGTGAGCATTTCTGCGAGTACCGCTTTATCGGAAACCGGCCCTGTCAGAAGTGTTCTAAACGCTTCGATAACGCGGGCATCCATGACTTTTTCAACGCCATTACGGTGCGCGGCAATCAAGTCATCCAACGCCAACATAGCCAAGCGCTGCCCCGCATCCCAGCGGTTGAAGCCGTCGCTGTCATGGGTGAGCAGAAACGCCAGCTCTTCACGCGAATAGGGGAAATGCAGCTTTACAGGGGCGGAAAAATCACGCAGCAGCGAGGGCACAGGCGCCTCGGCGACCTCGGTAAACACAAAGGTCTGCTCGTCATCACGTAGATGAATGACGGCGTCTTTCCCCAGCTTCTCGCCTTTTAGAGTAAGCGCTAGATCCTGGCCTGACTTGGTACCCACCAGCCCCATGCGTACTGGAATATGCAGCGGCTGTTTGGTGGCTTGCCCAGGTGTCGCCGGGGTACGCTGGCGAAGCGTTAAATGATACTCGCTCTTCACATAGTCATATTCGCCGTGGGCATCGATTTCTGGAGTGCCCGCCTGAGCATACCAACGCATGAACTGGCTTAGATCTTCACCGGAGGTATCCGCCATGCAGCCCACGAAGTCTTCGATGGTGACGGCCTGGCCGTCAAAGCGCTCAAAGTATTGATCGGCGCCACGCCGGAAATTGTCCCACCCCACCAGATTGCATAGCATGCGGACAACTTCAGCACCCTTTTCGTAAATCGTCAGGGTGTAAAAATTGGTGATTTCAATAAAATGATCCGGGCGAACTGGATGCGCTGTAGGCCCCGCATCCTCGGCAAACTGCGCCGTACGGAAAAACGATACGTCCTGAATCCGCTTTACCGGCGCTGAATTGGTATCGGCGGAAAAACACTGATCACGAAAGACGGTGAATCCCTCTTTCAATGACAGCTGGAACCAGTCTCGGCAGGTAACGCGATTGCCCGACCAGTTATGAAAATATTCATGCGCCACAATGCCTTCAACATTTTGGAAGGTTGCATCGGTGGCGGTATGCGGGTGCGTCAACACAGCAGCGGAGTTAAAGATATTAAGCCCTTTATTCTCCATCGCGCCCATATTGAAATCGCTGACCGCCACGATCATAAACAGATCAAGGTCGTATTCACGGCCATAGGTCTGCTCATCCCACGCCATTGAACGCTTGAGCGAGGCCATGGCGTGTTCGGTTTTATCCAGATTGTCTTTTTCGACCCAGATTTGCAGCGTAACGTTACGCCCGCTCATGGTCGAAAAGCGATCCTCGACCTTGTGTAAATTGCCTGCAACAAGTGCAAACAGGTAACACGGTTTGGGGTGCGGGTCTTCCCAGGTTGCAAAATGACGGCCATTCTCAAGCTTACCGCTGTCCACGGGATTACCATTGGCCAACAAAACGGGCTCGCTTTCTTGATCACCAATTACCGTAACGGTGAAGGTCGCCATAACATCGGGACGGTCTGGGTAGAAGGTAATACGCCGAAAGCCTTCTGCTTCACATTGAGTGCAGTACATACCACTCGACTGATAAAGACCTTCAAGAGCAGTGTTGGTGCTGGGCGCAATTTCCACTTCGCTTTCAAGGCTAAAAGATGCCGGCACCTTGGGGATGCACAGGTTTTTTTCATTCAGTTGGTAATCGGCGTCGGTTAGCGGCGTGCCGTCTATGGCTAACGAGATCAGCGCCAGATGCTCGCCGTTGAGCACCAATGGCGTCTGGTCACTTACCTCGTCGTTACGCTCCATCAATAATCGTGCTTTTACACGGGTGGCGGCAGGGTCAAGATCAAACGTCAGCTCGGTATGGGTAACGCGGTAGGCGGGCGGCTGATAGTCGCTTAAATAAACCGGCTGCGGATCAGACATAGTGCTTGGCTCCTGTAATGAACGATAATTGTTAGTAGATGATAACCGGGGCAACGTATGCCCCTAGACGTGATAGGACTTAATCGCGGAAGTTATCAAACTGAAGCGGCAATTCAGGGCCCTCTTCGCCGCGCAGCAGCGACATAACGCTTTGTAAGTCGTCACGTTTTTTACCCGTCACGCGAACTTTTTCGCCCTGGATCTGCGCCTGTACTTTAAGCTTGCTGGCCTTGATGCGCTTGACCACATCCTTGGCTTCTGCCGCGTCCAACCCCTGCTTTAAAATGACTTCCTGGCGCGCCTTCACCCCGGAAAGCTCGGGGTCTTTGACATCCATGCAGCGCGCATCGATGCCCCGGGCGATTAATCGGCCACGCAGTACATCCAGCATCTGCTTAAGTTGAAAATCAACCTGGGCTTCCAACTGCACTTTTTCACCTTCAAGGGCAAAGCTTGCATCAACACCTTTAAAATCAAAGCGCGATTGAACTTCACGGTTTGCTTGATCGATAGCGTTCAGAGCTTCGTGCTGATCGAATTCAGACACAATATCAAAAGAGGGCATGGCATTTATCCTAACAAGACATGACCCATTATTTTAGAGCAGCTAGCCCCCTACCGGCCAATCCTGTTGTCAATTAGTGCTAAAAATTTTAATGCGTCTGGGGTGAAACCTTACATACTGTACAAATTTCACTCACTTTTATTCGCATTGCGTGTGAGATGCCGTACGCTACTTGGCGCTTTAGTCGACACGCAGGGTGAAGGAGTAACCATGACAGATCGCGATACGCGTCATAAAGCATCAATGGAAAAGCTTAAAAACCACGTGGATGAGAAAATCGCCAGCGCAACCGAGCAGCGTGGTTTGCTGTTGATAAACACCGGAAATGGTAAGGGCAAAACGACCGCGGCCTGGGGCACGGTGACCCGCGCGTTGGGCTATGACTATAAAGTGGGTGTTATTCAGTTTATCAAAGGCTTATGGGAGTGCGGTGAGCGCAATCGCCTGGAAGCGGACCCCAACCTGGAAGTGGTGGTTATGGCCACAGGCTTTACCTGGGAGACACAAAACCGTGAAGCCGACACCCAGGCTTGCCAGGCGGTATGGAAAGAGGCCGAGCGCATGCTGGCCGACCCCGACACCTATCTAGTGGTATTGGATGAAATTACCTACATGCTCAAATTCGGCTACCTGGATATTGCGACCGTCAAGACAGCGCTTGAAAATCGCCCGCATGAACAAACCGTGATCATCACCGGGCGTAACGCACACCGCGAGCTTGTTACCATGGCGGACACGGTGACGGAAATGCAGGAAATTCGCCACGCCTTCAATAATGGCTTGCAGGCACGCCGGGGCATTGATTTTTAAACGCTAATTTTAACCACATAGCATGCAAAAGGGGCGCCTGAGCGCCCCTTTTCGATTGCCGGAACGGGTCCAGCCTTGCATTACGAATAGCTTATTCGCCGGTAAACGGGTTACGCAGCACAATCGTTTCAACGCGGTCCGGGCCGGTCGAGATGATATCGATGCTGGTACCCACCTGCTCTTCCAGGAAACTGATGTAGGAACGCGCATTTGCCGGCAGGTCTTCCACCTTCTTGGCGCCCAGCGTCGACTCTTTCCAGCCTGGCAGATCCTGGTAAAGCGGCTCGACAGCTTCGTAGCCTTCAGAATCAACCGGGTTGTCCAGCACTTCGCCATCTTTACTGCGATAACCTACGCAGACGCGAATATTTTCCAGGCCATCGAGTACGTCAAGCTTGGTCAGGCAGATACCGGAAACCGAGTTGATCTGTACCGCATGACGTAGCGCGACGGCATCAAACCAACCGCAGCGACGCGGACGACCGGTGGTCGCACCAAACTCGTGGCCACGCTCAGCCAGGTGGCGGCCGTGGTCATCGAACAGCTCCGTGGGGAACGGTCCGGAACCTACGCGAGTAGTGTACGCTTTGGTAATACCCAGTACGTAGTCCAGGTAAAGCGGGCCTACACCAGAACCGGTGGCGGTACCGCCAGCCGTGGTGTTGGAGCTGGTCACGTAGGGATAGGTACCGTGGTCGATATCCAGCAGCGAGCCCTGAGCGCCTTCAAACAGGATGTTCTCACCAGCCTTGCGCAGATCATGGACCATGCTGACCGTGTCGCACACCATCGGGCGCAGCTCATCGGCCATCTGCATAGCGCTATCCAGTACTTCCTGGAAGTCTACCGCCGGTTCGCCGTGGTAGTTGACCAGCACGAAGTTATGGTAGTCCAGCACTTCACCCAGCTTGGAAGCGAAACGCTCGCGGTGGAGCATATCGCCCAGGCGCAGGCCGCGGCGCGCTACCTTGTCTTCGTAAGCAGGGCCGATACCACGCCCAGTGGTGCCGATCTTAGCAACGCCGCGGGCTTTTTCACGCGCCTGATCCAGACGCACGTGATATGGCAGAATCAGCGGGCAGGCAGGCGACAGGCGCAGGCGCTCGCGCACCGGTACACCTTTGTCTTCAAGCTCGCGAATCTCTTTGATCAGCGCTTCGGGAGACAGCACCACCCCGTTGCCGATGACGCAGGTTTTGCCCGGGCGCAAAACGCCCGACGGAATGAGGTGAAGCACGGTTTTTTCACCGTCAATCACCAGCGTATGGCCCGCATTGTGGCCACCCTGGAAACGCACTACCGCCGCCGCTGACTCAGTGAGCAGGTCGACGATTTTGCCTTTACCTTCATCACCCCATTGGGTGCCCAGGACTACGACATTCTTACCCATTATGCACTCGTCTCTTGTGTCAGGGCCGTTGTCTGCCAACAGCCATCGATAAACTCAAGACGGCGGTCACAGTCGTGCTCCGCCGGCCCAGTACGCTGCCCAGGCAGCGCTTGAATCACGCGTTCTCCCTGCTCTCGCAGTGCAACAATGGCAGCGTTGAGAGACTCGTTCTCTTCGGCGGGCGCCCAAATTGCGCCTTTGCCTGGCGAAGCCAGGGCCAATGATGCCAGCTGCTTGAGATCCATTGAAAAGCCAGTGGCTGGGCGTGCACGACCAAAGGCACGCCCCGTATCATCATAGCGGCCGCCTTTGGCCAGCGCATGGCCGTAGCCCGGCACATAGGCAGCGAACATCATACCCGTGTGGTATTGATAGCCGCGCAGCTCCGCAAGGTCAAAATAAAGCGAGACATCAAAGCGGGCTAATATGCCCTGATAAAGAGCATCCAATTGATCAAGCGCAGCGGTCACCGATACGGGCGCACCGGCAAAGCGTTCGCGCGCTTGACCCAGTATTCCAGCATCACCATGAAGCTCGCCCAGCGCCATGAACATATCCGCCAAGGCAGGGTCGCTCACGCTCGCCGCTACTTGCTGTGCCAACTGGCCAGGTGACTTTAATGCCAGCGCTTCAAACAGCGCGCTCTCTTGCTGGTCATTCAGCGCAGCGGCTTCCACCAGACTACGATAAATACCAATATGGCCAAGGGCCAGATGTATTTCGCCAGCGCCCGCTGCTTTTAGACTGGCCAGCGCCAAGTGAATGATTTCACTATCGGCCTCTAATCCCGCATGACCAAACAGCTCAACGCCCACCTGAACCGGACTACGACCGCCCTGATGCTGATCGGCTTTAGCGCGCAGTACGTTGGCGCAGTAGCACAAGCGTACCGGCCCTTGACGCTTGAGCGAATGGGCATCCATACGTGCTACCTGCGGCGTTACATCCGCCGAGGCGCCCATCATGCGGCCCGTTAACTGGTCAGTAAGCTTAAAGGTTTGCAGATCAAGGTCGGTACCCGTACCGGTAAGTAAGGAGTCTAGAAACTCCACCGGCGGCGGCATTACTTGGTCATAGCCCCAGCAATGATATAGATCAAGCAGCGCACGGCGCAGCTCTTCCATGCGGCTTGCCTGAGGCGGAAGCACCTCATCCATGCCGTCGGGCAACAGCCAGCGGTCAGCGATGGTCATGTGAACAATCCTGCAAGACAATGAAAGCCCCGGGCTCGATAAATACGCATTTAACGCATTAACGGTAAATGAGGGCCACAAAAAAACCGGGCGACGCCCGGTTCAATTAAGTCTACCACGTTTATCGCAGGGATGAACCCCGCCAAGCATCATGCTGCCTGGCAAACTTCATCCCCACACAGGCTTACTCTGCCTCACCCGCTTCTGCGCCAGGGTTGGCGCTGCGCAAGTAGCGGAAAAAGTCGCTGCTCGGCTCAAGCACCATGAGATTATCATCGCCTGCGAAGCTTTCACGGTAGGCATTCAGGCTACGCCAGAAAGCGAAAAACTCCTGATCCTGCCCATACGCGTCAGAGAATATGCCAGCCGCTTCAGCATCACCCTCACCGCGCAAAGTTTCCGCACGCTCATTGGCCTGGGCGATAAGTACCTGACGACGACGGTCGGCGTTAGCACGAATACGCTCGGCTTCTTCCTGACCCTGGGCACGCCATTCGCGGGCTTCACGCTCACGCTCTGAGCGCATACGCTCAAATACGGCGGCCGAGACATCTTCCGGCAGATCGATACGTTTGATTCGGATATCGCGTATCGCCACACCCAGCTCTTCACGCATCAAGTTATCAAGCTCTTCCGTGGGACCGATCATAAGGTCGTCGCGGCGCTCAGCGATAATTTCCTGCAGGTTTAGCCGACCAAACTCGTTACGCAGACTTTCATCAACACGCGGCTGAATGAGGCGAATCGCCATCATTTCATCGCCTGCCGTTGCCTCATAATAGCGAGTCGGGTTGATAACCTGCCACTTGACGTAGGAATCAACAATTACCGCTTTCTGCTCAAGCGTCAGATAGCGGCTTGTGTCGGTATCCAGCGTAAGCAAACGGGTATCAAATTTACGCACCGTTTGGGCAACCGGGATTTTAACGTGCAAACCCGCCTGAATGTTTTCTTCGATGACTTCACCAAAGCGCAGCTTGACGGCGCGCTGAGTTTCATCAACAACATACAGACTATTGCTTGCCAACCACGCCACAACTGCCAAACCGCCTACGATCAGCAGGGATCGATTATTAATCATTTACCGGCCCTCCCTGCGGATGGAGCTACTACCTGAAGACGAAGAACTGCTGCTACCTTGGCTGCCACGCAGGCTTTCAATTACGCGCGGATCCAGCTCTTCGCCACCCGTGTTACTGCTGTTATTGCTACCGCTAGATGATGAACCACTGCGTTCGCTATTACCGCGCATCTGATCAAGCGGTAGATACATAAGCGGGGCGTTTTCGCTGACATCCATTAGAACTTTAGGCGTCTGGCCAAACACTGCCTCGATAGTGTCCAGGTACATGCGCTCACGCATGACTTCAGGCGCGTTGCGGTACTCGGTCAGCAGTGCATTAAAGCGGTTGGCCTGACCTTGGGCCTCGGCAACTACCGACTCGCGATACCCCTGACCCTGCTCAACAACACGCTGGGCTTGGCCTTGTGCGGCCGGAATGATTGCGTTGGCGTAGGCCATACCTTCGTTGATGGTACGCTGACGGTCTTCACGTGCCCGAATAACGTCGTCAAAGGCATCAATAACGGGCGCTGGCGCAGACGTAGACTCAATGTTGATCGTCTGCAAACGAACACCGGCGCCATAAGCGTCCAGGTAAGACTGCAGACGACTCGCCACCGAGCTGCCCAGAATTTCACGCCCAGAAGTCAGGATATCAATCATATCCGTACCGCCTACGACGTGGCGCAGCGCGGAATCGAGTGCGTTTTCGATAGACAGCGCAGGATCACGCACATTGAGTACGAAGTCGCGTGGATCCTGTACCTGATACTGCGCAGAAATTTCCACTTCCACGATGTTTTCATCGCGCGTCAGCATCGACTGCGTTTGTGACACGGAACGCACTCGCGTGACGTTAACCATGCGCACATCGTCAATCAGCGGCGGATTCCACTGCAGGCCAGGCTGAACAACGCCCTGATACTCGCCAAAACGTAGCACTACGCCACGCTCGGACTGATCGACAAGATAGAAGCCGGATGCCGCCCATATCGCTAGTGCCACGACAACCAAAAGGCCTGGCAATGCGAGTGAGTTGCGTGGTTTTCCCCCACCGCCGTCTCGCTTGCCGCCGCCTTTCTTCTTGCCGCCACCGCCGAGCATACCGTTTAGCTTGTCTTGAAACTTTTTGAGTGCTTCATCAAGGTCGGGTGGCCCTTGATTGTTGCCCCCATTATTCCCCCCACGATTGCCCCCATCGTTGCCGCCACGGTTACCACCATCCTTATCACCGCGTCGGCCACCACCACTCCATGGGTCGTGCTGGTTGCCACCACCAGGCTCATTCCAGGCCATACTTCGTCTCCACTAAGGTGCTCACCTGCACACCGCATGCCAGCGGGCAAACCGATGCGCTTTATTGAAATTATTGCTATATCAATCTGTTATTACAATTTTCACATGATCGGTAGCTAATCACTTACCACTCATCAGCTTCGCGCAGCGCTTCGGGCAAATACGTATTGGCACGCTCACCGAGCTGGGCCATTAACTGATTGAAGTCGCGGCGTGGCAGTCGAACATCCAGCACCGAACGCCCCTGCTCATCAAACGCTTCTTCACGCACGGCATTCAATTCGTGAAGCCCTGCTCGCAGTTTGCCCTGTTCCGGCGTCAGCGTCAGTGAAAAACCGATAACGTCATTCGCCAGACGTTCGCTAAGCGCCTCATGAAGTAATTCAAGCCCCTGCCCTTGCTGGGCTGATAGCCAAACTACTTCAGGCACGCCATGGCCGTCACGCTCAATACGCGGTGCGCTATCAAGCTTATCGATCTTATTCATTACCTGAAGAACCGGCACGTTATCGGCGCCGATCTCTTTCAATACCCGCTCTACCTGCTCAACGTTTAGCTCGCGATCAGGATCGGCAGCATCAATAACGTGCACCAGCAGCGTGGCCTCAGCCGCCTCCTGGAGCGTTGCCTGGAACGCCTCGACAAGCTTGTGGGGCAAATGCCGGATAAAACCAACCGTATCTGCCATTACCACGGGGCCCACGTCTTCAATTTCAAGGCGTCTTAACGTTGGGTCTAGCGTTGCAAACAGCTGGTCGGCGGCGTATACCTCGGCATTGGTTAACGCATTAAACAGCGTTGATTTACCCGCGTTGGTATAGCCTACCAGCGATACGCTATGAATTTCAGCGCGTGCACGGGCGCGGCGATTCTGCTCGCGCTGGCTGCGCACTTTATCCAGGCGCTTATTGATCGACTTGATGCGCCCTCTTAACAGGCGGCGGTCGGTTTCCAGCTGCGTTTCACCGGGGCCGCGCAGACCAATACCGCCTTTCTGGCGTTCAAGGTGCGTCCATCCGCGTACAAGGCGCGTGGACATATATTCTAACTGAGCAAGCTCAACCTGCAGCTTACCTTCATGGGTTCGTGCCCGCTGCGCAAAAATATCGAGAATCAAACCGGTACGGTCGAGAACACGACACTTGAGTTCTTTCTCAAGGTTGCGCTGCTGGGAAGGACTTAAACTATGATTGAAGATCACGAGTTCCGCCTGGTGAGCCGCGAGCAACGCTCGCAGCTCTTCCAGCTTGCCCGAGCCAATAAAGGTTCGAGAATCAGGACGCTGACGACTGGCGGTGAGCAGCGTCGCGGGCTCTGCACCTGCAGAGCGCACGAGCTCCAAGAACTCACCCGGATCTTCACGTGCTTGCTCATCATGGAAGTCTACATGAACAAGAACTGCCGTCTCACCGGCTTCAGGGCGTTCAAAAAACAATCAATACCTCGTGGACTCTATGGCTCATCCAGCGGTGTTAAATATCCGCATCGGGTGCGGCTGGATCCTGTGCCGGCAAACGCACATTGCGCGAAGGCACCACCGTGGAAATAGCATGCTTATAAACCATCTGACTAACCGTATTACGCAGCAGGATGACAAACTGGTCAAACGATTCGATTTGGCCTTGCAGCTTAATGCCGTTCACCAAAAAGATAGAGACCGGAATGCGCTCTTTGCGCAGAATATTCAAGTACGGGTCTTGAAGGGACTGCCCTTTGGACATGTTGCTCTCCCTAAAACTGTCGTTGGGGTTGGTTATTAATGGCGCGCCCTACTGGTGCTACGCCGCAATCTTTTTTTGCCCGAAAGGCCTGTGTTGTCAAAGCGCCATCCGGCCACTTGAAAACACATACTTACGAAATCACTATCTTACGCTAAGCACCGCTTTCACGCACGAATTTCAGCGTCTTATCCACTACGCCCGCCTGCTGTGAATCAATCCAGGTAAGATTCGACCAGCTTCTTAACCACGTTAGCTGACGCTTAGCCAACTGGCGAGTAGCAATCACACCGCGCTCTTTCAACGCCGCGTAATCGTACTCACCATCAAGATACTCCCACACCTGACGATAGCCGACACTCTTCATGGCAGGAAGGTCGATATGCAGGTCATCACGCTTTTTGAGGGCAGCGACCTCATCTATCAAGCCCTCTGACAGCATAGCGGTAAAACGTTTTTCAATACGCGCATGCAAAACGCTTCTGTCGCTGGGCGACAAGGCTATCGACAACACCCGCCAGGGAAAGGTTTCTGGCTGCTGCTCTTTCCATAACTCACTCATCGGTCGGCCACTGGCGTAATAGACTTCCAGTGCGCGCATCAGGCGCTGCGGGTCGTTGGGATGAATCCGCTGCGCGGATATTGGATCCACATCCATCAACGTTTGATGCAACGCCTCCAAGCCTTCAGCCTGCCGCTGCGCGGCTAAGCGTTCACGAATCACCGGGTCAGCGGCGGGCATATTCGCCACGCCTTCCACCAAGTGTTTGTAATACAGCATGGTGCCGCCAACCAGTAGCGGCACCTTTCCCGCTGCGCTAATTTGCCGCATCTCATTAAGCGCGTCTTGTCGAAAATCAGCCGCCGAATAAGGCTCCGTGGGGTCACGAAGGTCAATCAACCGATGCGGCGCGCGGGCAAGTTCCGCAGCATTGGGCTTTGCGCTGCCAATATCCATGCCGCGGTAAACCATCGCCGAATCGACACTAATCAGCTCATGCCCAAGTTGTTCGTGAAGCGCTATCGCGGTATCGGTTTTTCCGGCCGCCGTGGGCCCCATTAAAAAAATCGCCCAGGGGCGTGTATCAGCCATTTGGTGGCAAACTCCGCCAAAAAGAAATAACAGGAAGGGGCCAGCCTAACGGTGACTGGCCGTGTGACTACTGACCGCGCAAGAATAATCGATCAAGCGCTTTTAAACCCATTTGCGCCCAGGTAGGCCGGCCATGATTGCACTGGTCGCTACGCTCGGTACGCTCCATATCGCGCAGCAGCGCATTCATCTCCTCAATGGTTAGCCGCCGATTGGCACGCACGCTGCCATGGCAGGCCATGGTGGAAAGCAATTCATGAATCCGCGCCTCGACTTGGCGAGTGCGCCCGAAGCGGGCTAGCTCTTCAAGCATTTCACGCACCAGCGCCTCAGGGTCTGCCTGGGCCAATAGTGCCGGCAACTGGCGCACTAAAAGCGTTTCTGGTCCGGCAATATCCAGCTCAATTCCTAACCGAGAAATGGCCTCCTGCTCGCTTTCAGCCGTGGCTACCTCCGCACGGCTGGCAGCCAGAGAAACAGGCACCAGCAGCGGCTGGGTATCAATCCCCTCGGCCGCTGCAAGCTGGTTTTTCATGCGCTCATACACAATCCGCTCATGCGCGGCATGCATGTCCACTAGCACTAGCCCTTGGGCATTTTGCGCCAAAATATAGACACCATGCAGCTGCCCCAACGCAAAGCCTAACGGCGGTGCGCTGGTAGGGTCGCTTTCAGGCATCGCAATGGGGGCTTCCCGAACCTCGCGGACAGGCTGAGCCTCAGCGGCCCAGGCACCCGGCGTTTGCGGGGTTAGCAGTGTTTCTTCATGCCCGGGATGCAGCGCCTGATAGCCCTGCATAAAGCGGCGTACTTTTTCAGCCCCAGGGTGTCGATCTGGCGTTTGCGAAAGCGCCATTCCCTGCTGCTGCCACGCAGGCGTGGCTTGGGCTTGATCAGGCTCGGTGCCAGGCTCGGCTACCTCACCGCTGTCTTGTTCCGCTGACGAACCCGCCGCGTCAATGGATTCATCTTCACCCTCTTGCGTCGGCCTGGATGTCGCCAAACAGTGGTGCAGGCTGGAGTAGAGAAAGTCATGCACCATGCGCCCATCACGAAAGCGTACTTCATGCTTGGTAGGGTGAACGTTGACGTCCACTACATCGGGATCCAGGGTCAAATACAGCACAAACACCGGATGACGACCGTTATACAGCACGTCGCGGTAAGCCTGTCGCACCGCATGGGCCACCAGGCGATCACGCACGACACGCCCATTAACGAAAAAGTACTGCTGGTCTGCCTGGGAGCGCGAATGCGTAGGCAAGCCCACCCAACCGCTCAGGCGCAGGCCGCCTGCCTCACGCTCGATATAGCGTGCGTGCTCGATAAAGTTTTTACCCAACAGCGAGGCGATGCGACGTTCCTGTGCTGCCGCTGAGTGGCCAGGGGGCAACTGGTGCACGATTTTCTGGTTATGTCGCAATACCCAGGCAATGTCGTAACGCGAAAGCGCCTGACGCCGAAATGCCTCTTCCACATGAGCAAATTCGGTTTTTTCGGTACGCAGAAACTTGCGCCGCGCGGGGGTATTAAAGAACAGGTCGCGTACTGCGACACTTGTACCACGCGGATGTGGTGCTGGCGTTACCCGCGCCTCCATACCGCGCCCTTCCGCCACCACTCGCCAGCCGCTGCGCGGATCTTCGTCGGCGTTAGAGATAAGCTCAAGCCGTGACACAGAGCTTATTGAGGCCAGCGCCTCCCCGCGAAAGCCCAGCGAGCTAACGCCCTCCAGGTCTTCCAGGCTGCCGATTTTGCTGGTGGCATGCCGCGCCAGCGCCAGCGGAAGGTCGTCTTCACCAATGCCGATACCGTCATCGCGCACTTTTATGAGCCGTGCCCCGCCCTGCTCGATTTCCACCTCGATGCGCTGACTACCCGCATCGATGGCATTCTCAATCAGCTCTTTGGTTACCGACGACGGGCGTTCAACCACTTCCCCCGCAGCAATCTGGTTAGCCAGGCGAGGGTCGAGGACTTGAATACGCGGCGATAGAGAGATCGACTCAGACACCAGATACCTCAAGAGTTGGGAATACGTAAAACTTGGCCCACACGGATAACATCACCACTTAAATCGTTGGCCTGGCGAAGCTGATTCACCGGCACGCCATGGCGTACGGCAATCGAGGAGAGCGTATCGCCGGACTGAATCCGATATTCATTGCCCGTGGGCCGGCGCTGATTGTCGCGCTGCCATGCCAATAGACTCGTCGGCGGTGGGTTACGCTCAAAGTGCGCGCGTAGACCACTAAAAATAGCCGTTGCAAGCCCCTGCTGGTGAACAGGATCACGCAGTCGACGCTCTTCGGCGGGGTTGGAAATAAATCCGACCTCAATCAAAAGCGAAGGAATATCAGGTGACTTCAGAACCATAAAGCCTGCCTGCTCGACACGTGATTTGTGCAAGCGGTTAATCCGCCCCAGCTGTTCGAGCACCTGCCCACCGATAGAGAGCGAATCGTTTAACGTAGCCGTCATGGTCAGATCGAGCAAAACGCCTCGCAGCACCTGGTCTTTATCACGCAATGAAAGGCTGCCATCCACCCCACCAATCAAATCCGCGCGGTTTTCACTATCGGCCAGCCACTGCGCGGTTTCCGAGGTAGCACCACGCTGTGAAAGCGCATAAACCGAGCTGCCTTCAGGACGCGGGCTGTTAAAGGCATCCGCATGCACAGAAACAAAAAAGTCCGCTTTTTGCTCACGCGCCAGCTGGGTGCGCTGGCGTAGCCCTATATAGTAATCGCTGTCCCGCGTCAGCACCGCCTTGAAGCCCGGCGTGTTGTTGATATCCGAAGCTAGGCGTCGTGCGATATTCAACACCACGTCTTTTTCACGCGTACCTGCGGGGCCAATAGCGCCCGGGTCTTCACCACCGTGCCCCGCATCAACCGCAATAATAATATCGCGCTGGGGATGGGGCTGCGCCGGCTGAACCTCAACAGGTGCAGCCGGTGCCTCGGGCACCACCTGGCTGCCCGGCACTTGCGCTTGCGCCTGGGCATTGCTCTGCTGGGCAAGCATTTCCTGGTCGCGAATCATCGCCTCGATCGGGTCGATGGGGTTTTCAACCGCGCTTTCACCTGGGTACTCAAGATCAACCACCAGGCGGTGGCCGTATTGATCATTGGGGGGCAGCACGAAATGACGCGGTTCAACCTCGCGATTGAGCTCAAGCACTACGCGCAAACCGCCCCCGTCGCGCGTGCCGGTGCGCACAGCGTCAATAGCGCTGCCCTCTAATGGAAGCGTAGAGGCATCGGTATTCAGAACACTCTCGTCCAGATCAATCACCAAGCGCTCGGGATTATCAAGTGCGAAAACGTTAGCACTCGTTAGCCCGGAAAGATCAAATACAAGTCGTGCATGGTCAGGGGCGGCCCATAAACGCATACTTTCAACGTTGGCGGCCTGCACCGAAGAGATCCCTGCCATCAGCGCAATCAGCCCTGGCGTTATAAAGCGCATAAAGCCGGTTTTTTTACTGCTTATGACCATGAAGGGGTACCGTCTTCTGACTGCTTGAACAACATAGTGGACTGCAGCCTGTTAAGGACGCGTTCGCCATGTTCATTGTAGGGCGTTAACGTAACCTGACGCCCCAGATCAGCTACCGCAAGCGACAAGCGAATATCAGGCGCGGGCAGCCAGCCTTCACCTCGGCTTGGCCATTCAATGATGCAGATGGCCTCGTCTGAAAGCACATCGCGACCGCCTATAAACTCAAGCTCTTCAGGGTCTGCCACACGATAGAGGTCCAGATGATAAATACGCTGTGCATCCAACTCATAAGGTTCGACCAGCGTATAGGTCGGGCTTTTTACCGCACCAAGATGGCCGTAGGCACGTAATATGCCACGCGTTAACGTCGTTTTACCGGCACCTAAGTCACCTTCCAGATAAATACGCCCACGCCCCTGCAAGGCGCGTCCCAGCGCCTCACCAAAGGCGACTTGTGCCTCTTCGTTATCCAATTGCACCTGCATGCGGGCTGCCTTTACGGGTTGATCAATTCTCGCGCATAGAATGCCAGATCGCTTGCCAGCAAGCCACGTTCTCCTGACACCTTAGCGGCGCGATCTGCAGCAAGGGCATGCACCAGCGTGCCAAGCCAGGCGCACTGTTCGACATCCCCACGTTGCGCCACCAACGCGCCCAGCATGCCGCTAAGCACATCGCCCATACCACCACTGGCCATGCCTGGGTTTCCGTATGGACATACTGCCAGCCCATAAGGACTGGCAATCAAGCTACCCGAGCCTTTTAAAATCACCACCCCACCGCGGGCTTTTTGCAGCGCGCGCACTGCGGCAGGCCGATTCGCCTGAACATCCGCCGTGGAACAGCCCAGCAGGCGTGCGGCCTCACCGGGGTGCGGCGTCAATATCCAGTTGTCGCGGCGCTCCTCCGGCCAGTGGCTTGAGAGTAAGTTCAGCCCATCGGCATCAATCACCAGCGGCACCTCAGAGGCCAACACATACTGAAGCACCGCTTGCCCCCAGGCAGCCTGGCCTGTACCTGGCCCCACCACCATCACATCAGCTTTCTGAGGCAGTTCATCCAAGTCGGCACCACCACGTACGCCATGCGCCATGACTTCGGGACAGTTGATTAAACTGGCCGTGATGTGCTCCGGCGCCGTTGCCAGGCTCACTTTGCCAGCCCCCAGCCGCGCCGCCGCCCGAGAGGCTAATAACGCCGCGCCACCAAAACCGGGGGCACCGCCTAACACCAGCACATGGCCCATATCGCCTTTATGGCTGGTACGCGAGCGCGGCACAAAGGTCTCATTGAGCCACGTTTCATCCAACCGCCACGCAAAGGGCGGAATATCAACAAATGCCTGCGCCTTAACGCCTAAAGGGCGAAAATCGATTTCCCCCGTGTGGGCGGGAGCTTCTCCGGTATGCAGGCCCATCTTATCGCCGATAAACGTTACCGTGCAGCTGGCCTGGACAGCTTCACCCAGCACTGCCCCGGTATCGGCTGCAAGCCCCGAAGGAATATCAATCGCCATTACGGGCCGCCTGGATGCATTAATCGCCCTAATCGCCTGCTGAACTGGTCCCGTGACTTCTCCGGTTAAGCCGATACCTAACAGGGCATCGATAATCACCTCGCCGGTAAAAACACACTCTGCCTGCCACTCTTCACAGCCGACGCCAGCTGAGGTGGCAAGTTCCGCTGCCCGAGCAGCATCGCCCGTCAATGCATCCAGCGGCTTAAGCGTAATGCGCTGGACTTTAAGGCCAGACTGAATGGCCAACGCCGCCAGCACGTGACCATCCCCGCCATTATTACCGCCGCCACACAGCACCGTTAAACTACGCACCTGGGGCCAGCGCGCCCGAAAACTATGCCAGGCACTCGATGCAGCTCGCTGCATAAGGGCGAAGCCTTCGATGCCCCCGGCAATGGTGCGACGGTCCAGTTCACGGACTTGCTCTGCGGTAAATAATGGGCGTAGTGTGGAAGCACTCAAGGTAAGCACAATCTCTCCTTTCGCATGTTGTGATGGCGGTCAATGCGTTAGCATAGCGCGACTAATGCTCGACCGTAGACTGATGATGCCCTCTTCCACTGCTTCTGCACTTTCTTATCATGAGCTGGCGCGCCTTGCCGACCTCATCAAAACCTGGGGCCGCGAACTTGGCTTTCAGCAAGTAGGTATTACCGATACGCAGCTCGATGCCCACGAGCAGCATCTCAACGCGTGGCTGCACAAAGGTTACCACGGTGAAATGGGCTTTATGGATAAGCATGGCACCAAGCGTACTCGCCCGGCTGAACTTGAACCGGGCACACGGCGGGTGATCAGTGTCCGCATGGACTATTTGCCCCCGGAAGTCGAAACCACCCGGCTGCTCGGCCAACCCAACAAAGCCTATGTATCACGCTACGCACTGGGCCGCGATTATCATAAGCTGATACGCAAGCGCCTGGCCCAGCTGGGTAAAAAAATCGAGCAGGAAGTAGGTCCCTTCGGCTACCGCGCGTTTGTGGATTCCGCCCCGGTGATGGAGCGTGCCCTGGCACAAAAAGCGGGCCTGGGCTGGTTTGGCAAAAACGCCATGCTCTTAAACCCCAAAGCGGGTTCGCTGTTTTTTCTGGGCGAGCTTTATACCGACCTGCCCCTGCCCGTTGACCCGCCCTATGAACGGGAGCACTGCGGCAGCTGCGACGCCTGCCAGACGGCGTGCCCGACCGGTGCGATTGTCGATGACAAGGTGATTGATTCGCGCAAGTGCATCTCTTATTTGACCATTGAGCTGCACGGCGCGATTCCGGTGGAGTTTCGCCGCGCCATGGGTAACCGAGTGTATGGCTGCGACGACTGCCAGCTAGTTTGTCCTTTTACACGCTTCACGCGGATAAGCAACGAGCAGGACTTTGCACCCCGCCACGATCTCGACCGCGCGTCACTGCTCAACCTGTTTGCCTGGGGCGAAGAGGAGTTTCTGGATAAAACCGCTGGCAGTCCCATTCGGCGTATCGGCTATGAGCGCTGGCTGCGCAATATCGCCATTGGCCTTGGCAATGCACCCTGGAGCGAAGCCGTTGAAGCCGCACTTTGGGCACGCCGGGCTTACCCCAGCGCCCTGGTACGTGAGCATGTCGCCTGGGCGCTTGACGAGCAGCGCCTCAAGCGTGAAGCAGTTATTGCCACTAGCGCGCCTTAACGCTGCCGAGGCTTACTCTTCTTCGTCATGCTCGCCGGCTACGCGCAAAAAAGTATTACGGTAGTGGGCAAGCTCGGCAATCGACTCTTTAATATCATCCATCGCCAGGTGAACGTTGCGTTTGCTAAAACCAGCAAGCGCGCCTGGGTTCCAACGCTTGGCGAGCTCCTTAACGCTTGAAACATCCAGGTTGCGGTAGTGGAAGAAACTCCACAGCGCGGGCATTTCGCGCTCTAGAAAGCGTCTGTCCTGATGAATACTGTTGCCGCACATCGGTGAGCTACCGGGCGTTACGTATTGGCGTAAAAATTCCAGCGTTTGCTGCTCCGCACTGGCCGTATCGACGTTACTTGCCTTGATACGCGCGACCAGCCCCGATTCCCCATGGGTTTTCTGGTTCCAGTCATCCATACTGGCGAGCAGGCTGTCCGACTGCTTCACCGCAATGACCGGGCCTTCGGCCACGACGTTTAAATCTGCATCGGTAATTAACGTGGCGACCTCAATAATGCGCTCTTTATTCGGATCCAGGCCGGTCATCTCAAGGTCAATCCATACCAGCAGATCGCTGCGCGGTGCGGTAGTGTCGTTCATGCTTTTCTCCAAGATAGCCGACGGGTCGAGTTACCCGGCGTCAGTTAACAGGTACAATAAGTCTATTGTACCGAGCATCGGGTGGTCATGAGCAAACGTAAATTAAGCCGTCAACAGCAATGGCGGGTCGACAAGATCCAGGCCGAACGTGCCCAACGCGCTGAAAAGCGTGAAGTGCAGGATACGGATAAACTCGCCGCCGGAGAATACGGCGCCGAACAACCAGGCCGCGTAATGGCCCATTTTGGACGCACGCTGGAAGTACGCAACGCCGATGGCACCCCCGTACGCTGCCACCTACGCGCTAATCTGGAAGGCCTGGTAACCGGCGACCGAGTGATCTGGCGCGCAGGCCAAGACGGTTCAGGCGTTGTAGTAGCACGCGAAGAGCGTGACAGCGTCCTTAAACGCCCTGATGCCCGCGGGCTTTTAAAGCCGGTTGCCGCAAATATTGATCAGATACTGATTGTCTTCGCCGTGGAGCCCGCACCGCACCCTAACCTTATCGACCGCTATCTAGTTGCCGCCGAAGCGACCGATATCGCGCCTGTGCTTGTGCTTAACAAAATCGATCTGCTTCCGGAAGACGGCGGAGAGTTAAGCAAACTGCTTGAGCGCTATCACAGCCTGGGCTATCCGGTGGTGCGTACCACCACGGCCAATGAAGCAGGGCTTGAACCTTTACGCCAACAGCTTGAAGGCCGCACATCGGTTTTCGTTGGCCAAAGCGGCGTGGGTAAATCCTCCTTGATCGATCTGCTGCTACCCGATGAATCGCTGCGTATCGGCGCGCTTTCCGAAGATTCGCGTAAGGGCACGCACACCACAACGACAGCTCGGCTTTACACCATGAACCGTGACGAGGTCACCGATGGTGAGCTGATCGATTCCCCCGGTATTCGCGAGTTCGGCTTGATCCACTTGACCGAGCAGGATGTGACCGACGGCTTTATTGAGTTTCATCCCTTTATTGGACATTGCCGCTTCCGCGATTGCCGGCACCGGGCGGAACCCGGCTGCGCTTTACTTGAAGCGGTTGAGGCAGGCAAGATTCATCCAGAACGTTTTGCCAGCTATCGACGCATTCTCGATAGCCTAGATGCCTGAATTTTATAGGAGCCGTCCATGAGCACCGAGCACCCGTCATCAGAATCAAATTTTCTGCCACTCATTGTTGAACCCGAGCAGCTCAAGTCGCATCTAGACAGCCCTGAACTGCTGATTATCGATGCCCCGGTCAACCCGGACAGCTACCGCCAGGGGCATGTACCTGGGGCTGTATATCTCGATTTCCGCTATTTGATGCGTGGCGAAGGGCCAGTGCCCAATGACGTTCCCAGCGTCGAGTTTTTATCCCAGCTGTTCAGCGCACTCGGCCTTACGCGCGATACGCATGTCGTGGCGTATGATGATGAAGGCGGCGGCTGGGCTGCGCGCCTTTTATGGACATTGGAGTTGATTGGGCACACCCGTTACTCTTATTTAAACGGCGGCATTCACGCCTGGCGCGATGCAGGCATGCCCGAAAGCACCGAGCAAACACTCCCTTCGCCTAGTGAATACCATGCGCAGGTTTTAAACCCGCAGGCGCTCATTACCTGTGATGAGATTAAAGCCAAGCTGGGTGACAAGCAGTTTGCGGTTTGGGATGCCCGCTCCAAAGGCGAATATGACGGCGAGAAAGGCAATAATAAGCATCTTGGTCATATTCCAGGTGCGGTAAATATGGATTGGCTTAATGCCATGGACCGCACTCGTGCTTTGCGTATTCGCGACTATGCCGAGCTTATCACCGAGCTTGGAGCCATGGGCCTGACGCCAGATATGGAAGTGGCCACCCACTGCCAGAGCCACCACCGCAGCAGCTTTACCTGGCTGGTGGGTAAAGCACTAGGATTTAATATACGCGGCTATGCGGGCTCTTGGGGTGAATGGGGTAACCGCGACGATACGCCGATTGAAAAGTAACGTGGCCGGCCGTGCTGGTCCTACGTTTAACCACTGCTAAAAGTAATTAATGTGACGCTATCTCAAAAAGCTTTTTCGTTACTCCAGTACCCGCTTCCGCATCACGCCCTCTCGCGCCTGACCGGCAAATTTGCGCAAAGCGAGGTGCCGTGGCTGAAAAACGCGCTGATTAAAGCGTTTATTAAACGATTTAACGTCGACATGAGCCAAGCGCTTGAACCGGACCCGACGGCCTATGCCAATTTTAACGCGTTCTTTACCCGCGTTTTACAAGTCGATGCCCGCCCGCTGGGTGAAGGTCTACTAAGCCCGACCGACGGCTCGCTTTCGCGCCATGGCCGCCTGCAGGAGGGCCAGCTGGTTCAAGCCAAGGGTCATACCTATTCAGCGCAAACGTTGCTGGGTGGGGATGCGGCGCTGGCAGAGGAATTTATGGGTGGGAGTTTTGCGACCGTCTATCTTTCGCCACGTGATTATCACCGCGTACATATGCCAATGACCGGCACGCTGCGCGAGATGATCTATGTGCCTGGACGTATCTTCTCGGTCAATAAAGCCACCGCAAGCTACGTGCCGAACCTGTTTGCACGCAATGAACGCCTGGTGTGCATTTTTGATTCCGAGCACGGCGCGTTTGCCATGGTGCTGGTCGGCGCAATGGTGGTTGCCGCCATTGAAACCGTGTGGTCTGGGCAGGTAACGCCGCTGGCGGGCGTGCCCCAACGCACGCGCTTTGACAATAAGATCACCCTTGAGCGCGGCGAGGAAATGGGGCTATTTAAACTCGGCTCTACCGTGGTGATGTGCTTTGCCAACCCGGTCGCGTTTGCCGATTATCCGCCGGAAACCATGGTGAGTATGGGCCAAACGCTAGGCGATTTTGCAAGCCAGCCGATACAGCGCCAAGCCTTAGTTTGAAGATGCCGCTACCCCAGCAAGAAAGATCGTCAAGCAGCGTTTCGCCCGCGCGTTGCACTGCGCCTCGTCAAGCTGCAGGTCACGGCCAAGCAAAGCATCGATATGCCATTCGCCTATCAGCATCCCCATGAAAATCCCGGCGGCCTCGCGTGGGTCTTCAATATCCAGACGGCCGCTGGCAACCTGATCACTGAGATAGTTGGCGAGCGCCTGGCGGGTCTGATCAGGCCCCCGGGTCAGAAACAGCTCGCCAAGCTCAGGGGACCGCTCAGCCTCGAACGCCAGTCCGCGCACTAACCGTATCACGCTCGGGTTAAATATCAGCATCAACATACGCCGCCCTAATTCGTACAACACCTGCTCAGGGGCCTGACGGTCCCGCCGCCCTTCTTCGAGTACTGCCCATGCCGCGCCGATATGGCGCTCCATCGCCGCCGTAAATAGCCCCTCTTTATTGCCGAACTGCTTGTATAACGTCGCAAGCGACCCGCCGGCACGTGCCACTACCTCGTTGACGCTGGCGCCCGCATAGCCCTGCTCAAGAAAAACATCCCGAGCTGCGTCCAGCAGGCGCTCACGCCGCGCTATCCCGCGTGCAGTCAACGTAGCGCCTTCATTCTCAGGCTGTTCAGCGGTAGTAGAAGACCCTAATCGAGACATTCTTACTCCTATTCAAACCGTTTACTGACATATAGCTGTTTGACGTCAGCATCGTTTCAATTTTTACATATAGCGTGCGAACAAAGTAGCCATGTAGTGTAGCATTCATTACACTATAGAGCTTCTTTCCCGATGACCGTTCAACGGGATGACATGCGTTGAGGAGTTGGCCATGCGCTCAAATGGCAAGCAAAGCGAAACCCCGGATACACATCAAAGCGATACGCCAGTTGCACCCGCCAATAGCCACTCCAGCGGCAAACCCAAGCGCAAGATTCTGGCGGTGCTGGTGGGTCTTATCGCGTTGGCGGGGATTATCTGGTGGGGCGTAGGCTGGTGGCAAGTCGGACGCTTTATGGAAGAGACCGACAATGCCTATGTGCGCACCGACAGCGTGGCTGTGCGCGCCGAGCTTTCTGCGCGCGTCGCACTCGTTGCGGTGAACGACAATCAGACGGTTAAGCAAGGTGACCTACTGGTGCGTCTGGACGATGAAAGCTACCGCGATCAGGTGGCGCAAGCCGAGGCCCAGCAAGCGGTTGCGGCAGCCTCGATTGTCCAGTCGCGTCGCCAGGTGGAGCTTCAGCAGGCAGCCATCGATCAGGCAACCACCCAGGTCGATGCTACCCAGGCCGATGTTGACCGAGCGCGCCAGCACCTTGAGCGCTCGTCGTCACTGGCGGCCAACAACTACGGCTCGCGCCAGCAGCGTGAGGATGATCAAACCGCGCAGCGCGTCGCTGAGGCCAATCTGGCCAGCAGCCAGGCAGCCGTTGTCTCGGCCAGACGCCAACTGGCCGTGGCAGAGAGCGATGTGACCCGCGCCGAAGCCAACCTGGATGCCGCGAGTGCCGATCTTGCCTACACTCGCCATCAGCTCGACAAAACGCGCATTCTTGCGCCGCGTGATGGGGTGGTCGGCAACCTTCGAGTCGAAGTTGGCACTGTCGCGCAGCCGTCGTTAACGCTGTTGCAATTGGTGCCCATCGAGTCGGCCTACGTAGCAGCCAACTTCAAAGAGACCCAGCTTGAGCGAATTCGCATCGGGCAATCCGTTACGGTTCACCTGGATGCGTATCCTAATATCACCTTTGAAGGCATCGTTGACAGCCTGTCACCGGCGACAGGCACCGAGTTCAGCCTGCTGCCCCAGGACAACGCCACCGGCAACTTCAACAAAATCGTTCAGCGCGTACCGGTCAAGATCCGAATTACAGCCCCACAAGAAGCGCTGCATCTACTGCGCGCCGGACTTTCGGCGCTTCCTGAAATCGATACGCGAGAACTTGAGCCTAAGCTTGAACCTGAGCCACCGCGGGAAAATAGCGCACGGCTTGCCCACTCAAACGCCGCTAACGCTTCCCAGCAACAGCCCCAGCTATGAGCGAGGCAGCCGCAAGCCCAGTGTTGGGCGCCAGCGACATGCCACCCTGGCGGCAGCGAATTGGCTTTATCGCTGCCGTGTTTGGCATGTTCATGGCCATTTTGGACATTCAAATTGTCGCCAGCTCGCTTAACGAGATTCAATCGGGGCTTTCGGCCAGCGAAGACCAGATATCCTGGGTACAGACTTCCTACCTGATTGCGGAGATCGTGATGATTCCGCTCTCGGGCATGCTGATGCGCATTCTCTCCACGCGGGTCGCCTTTACCCTTTCCTGCGCGGGTTTTACGTTGGCAAGCCTTGGCTGCGCGCTGGCCACATCCATTGAGCAGCTGATCGTGCTGCGCGCCATTCAGGGCTTCATGGGCGGGGCAATGATTCCGATCACCCAGGCGGTCAGCTTTTCGATCTTTCCCCGGCGGGTGATGGGCAGCGTTCAGGCGGTGATCGGCATGGTCGTTACCATGGCACCTTCGATTGGTCCGACCGTGGGTGGCTACATTACCGAAACCCAGAGCTGGCACTGGTTGTTTTTGGCCAACGTGATTCCCGGCATCCTGGTGTGCTGGGCGGCATGGACATTTCTGGATATCGATAAACCCAATCACGCCATCGCACGCAGGCTGGATCTTGTCGGCCTGGCCCTTATCGCGGTATTTCTGGGAACGCTTGAGTTCGTGCTTGAGGAAGGCCCGGGCGATGACTGGTTCGCCAGCCGCCAGATCACCCTGTTTAGCCTGGTCTGTTTAGTCGCGGGCATCTGGTTTTTTGTGCGTACACTGCGCAGCGATCATCCCATCGTCGATCTGCGCGCTTTCGCCAACCGCAACTTTGCTATCGGCGCGGGGATGGGCTTTATCATCGGCATTGCCCTGTATGGGCTGGTTTACATCATGCCGCTTTTCTTTGGCTACGTGCGTGGCTACTCCAGCCTGCAAATCGGCCAGGTGATGTTCGTGACCGGACTTACCATGTTCCTATGCGCCCCCATCGTCGGCCAAGCCTCCAACCGTCTGGATCTGCGCGTATTGCTGTTTTTGGGCCTGCTGCTAGTCGGCGTAGGCACCATGATGAACGCCAACCTCACGGTAGAGTCAGGGTTCTGGCAGTTCTGCGTGCCACAAATCGTGCGGGGCATGGGTCTTATCATGTGCATCATACCGGCATCGCGGATCGCTCTCGGCACCCTGCCCCCCAGCGAAGTGGGTAACGCCAGCGGGCTATTTAACGTGATGCGTAACCTGGGCGGCGCCATGGGTCTGGCACTGCTCGACACCGTGCGTGATATCCGCGAGGACTTTCACTGGAACCAGCTAATTCCGGCTATCGATACTGGGCGCGATGTGGTGGGGGCGGAGATCGCCAAGTATGAGGCCATGCTGAGCGGCACGGTACCCGATGCCTACCACGCCGCCGTGGGGTTACTTACGCAGCGGGTTTCACAGCAGGCCCAGGTGCTGGCTTTCAATGACATCTTTACCTGGCTGGGCCTGATTTATATCGCTACGGTGCCACTGGTGTTTTTACTCAAACGCCTCAAGGCTTAGCGAGTAGCTAGGCCAAAAATTCAACAGTTGGGCGTGGCGAACGCCAGCACGTCTTCCAGGCGTGCTTTACCCAGCGCTAGCTGAATCAGGCGGTCAATACCCAGCGCGACGCCCGCGCCTTCCGGCATGCCGTGCTCAAGTGCGGCAAGCAAATGCCCATCAATATCGACCTCAGGCAGGCCCAGGCGACGCCGTTCGGCGTTGTCTTCATTAAAGCGCGCCCGCTGCTCGGCGGCATCGGTCAGTTCATGATAACCATTGGCCAGCTCAATACCGTTCAGGTAAAGCTCAAAGCGCGACGCCACCCACTCACCGTCGGCGTCTTGATGACGGCGCGCCAGTGCTGCTTGACTCGCGGGATACTCCAGCACCACACTTAATTCGTTCTGGCCCAGCTGCGGCTCAATCACCATGCTCATCAGCAAATCAAGGCAGGTATCGCGACCTTCTTTGGCCAATGCCCCGGCGGGCATCTGCCCCCGCTCTGAAGCCAGCGCACGCAGCTTTTCAAGCGAGGTGGTAAACGGGTCGACCGCCAGATAGGTGTGAAACAACTCACGATACCGGTAGTGCACTACCGGCCCGGCAAACGAAGGCAAAAGGGTCATCACCAGATTCGTCGTCTCACCGATCAGCTCGCCCAGCGCGAATCCCGGGCGATACCACTCGAGCATGGTGAATTCAATATTGTGCCGGGAGCCGACTTCACCATCACGAAAGCTTCGCGCCAGCTGGTAAATAGGCCCACTGCCTGCAGCCAGCAACCGCTTCATGTGAAATTCAGGCGAAGTTTGCAGCCATAAACGGCGCAGGCCTTTATCGGTGCGCGCCTGAGTAACCAGCGACACCAGATGCACGTCGGTGCTTCCCCCCTGCCCAAGCACGGGGGTTTCCACTTCCAGAACGTCACGCTTTGCAAAAAAAGCCCGCACGTTTGCCAGCAGGCGGGCACGCTCACGCAGCGTGGCAATGTCTGCACTGGGTTGCCAGTCAATGGCCATTACCGCCCCTTAAATAAAATAAAAGCCACGCAATCGCGTGGCAATACGGTAGTACACGAGCCATTTAGCGCGTAGTTATACTCAACTACGCACTGATTTGGCGGTGTGTTAAGCGCGAGACACGTACTCGCCGGAGCGGGTATCGATTTTCAACACTTCACCCTGGTTAATAAACAGCGGGACACGTACAACGGCACCCGAAGACAGGGTTGCCGGCTTAGAGCCGCCCTGCGCCGTGTCGCCTTTAAGGCCAGGATCAGTCTCGACAACTTCAAGTTCAATGAAGTTGGGCGGAGTGACGGAGATCGCCTTGTCATTCCACAGCGTAATCGTATAGGGCACCTGCTCTTTGAGCCATTTTGCGGTATCACCCAAGGCTTTCTTTTCAACGGCATACTGTTCGAAAGAGCCATCGGTTTTCATGAAGTGCCACATGTCACCGTCGGAATAGAGATATTCCATCTCCAGATCCATGACATCAGCGCCTTCCAGCGAATCACCGGATTTAAAGGTACGCTCGCCTACACGGCCGGTCATCAGGTTACGCAGCTTAACGCGGTTGAACGCCTGGCCCTTGCCGGGCTTGACCAATTCATTCTCGACGATCGAGCAAGGATCGCCGTCGAGCATTACTTTTAAACCGCCTTTGAATTCATTGGTAGAATAGTTAGCCATGTTGCCTCTCAGTGATCTATTTCAGTTAGCTATTACAGTTAGCGATGCATGGCAGCATACTTCGCCGCAGCGTGGATAGCATCGTCAAATAAGTGCGCGCATGATAACCCGAAGGAGGGCCTTTTTGCAGGAGAACATTATGATCGTTGCCTCGGATAAGCACGAGCGATTCAACGAAGCCCCAAGCCCGACGTGGCAACGGCAGCTTTCAAGTGCCATTCGCGACCCGCATGAGCTCTGCCAACGCCTTGGGTTAAGCGAGGCGTGGCTGCCTGGCGCTCGTAAGGGGCATCAACTCTTTGAAGTGTGCGTGCCCGACGCTTACCTTTCAAGAATCGCCCATGCCACGCCGGACGATCCCTTACTCCGCCAGGTGTTGCCGCTGGGTGATGAGGCCGTGTCAGCCATAGGCTATGTCACCGACCCGCTGGAAGAGGCCGAGCATCGACCCGCCCGCGGCCTGATTCACAAGTACGCAGGCCGGGTGCTGCTGATCGCGAGTCCCAACTGCGCGATTAACTGCCGCTACTGTTTCCGCCGCCATTTTCCGTATAGCGATAACTCGCCTTCACGCGCCGAGTGGCAGGACGCGCTGCAATATCTTCGTGATGCCCCCTCCATCCATGAGGCGATTCTCTCGGGTGGCGACCCGCTGGCAGCTAACGACCGTCAACTCGCCTGGCTGGTGGGTGAGCTGGAAAAAATACCCCACCTTAAGCGCTTGCGTATTCATACGCGATTACCGGTGGTGATACCTGACCGGGTGGATAGTGCACTGCTTGACTGGCTGGGCACCACGCGCCTGCAAAAAGTCATGGTGCTGCATATCAACCACGCCAATGAGATCGATCAAGCGGTTATTGATGCCTGCACCCGACTAAAAGCAGCAGGTGTCACGCTTCTCAATCAAAGCGTGCTGCTACGCGGTATTAACGACGAGGTCGAAACGCTGGCAACGCTTTCCGAGCGGCTGTTTGAGGCGGGTGTACTGCCCTACTACCTGCATGTTCTAGACCCGGTTCAGGGAGCGGCGCACTTTGATGTGCCGGATGACGAAGCGCGCACAATCGTCACTCAGCTGCGTGAGCACTTACCCGGCTTTTTAATGCCCCGGCTAGTGCGCGAAGTGCCCGGGGAGGCTAGTAAAACACCGCTTTAAAAGCGCAACTGGCTGATTGAACATTTTGAAGACCTTCTATTGCACAAGCTAAGAATTTGCGATGGGAAGGTTTTCAGAAAAGTAGATTTCCATCGAGACAGCGCCGCTATCCGTTTTTTCACCACTTGCTACTTCAATGGCCCGGGCATAGATGGCGCTCGGGTTCTGGGTAATGACCATATCCATTCCGCCCTCGACCAGCATGCTGCGAGTATCGGGGGTTAGCCTATGCCCTATAAAGCATATCTCTTCGCGCTTTGATTCATGCAGCGCTCGACCAATTCCATCAGATGAGCCGCCGACATTATAGATCCCGACAATATCCGGATGCTGCTCTAATAAGCGGCACGTGTTGTGGTAGTTTTCGTCCCGGTTATCGTGGCCTTCCTGAGGTCCAATCACCGTTAAATGAGGAAAGCTCTCCTCAATCAGCGCCAAAAATCCCATCTCCCTTTCCATATGCGCGCGATAAGCGCGGCTCGCCGCCACAAGCGCCAACTTACCTTGAGGGGCACGGCAGAAGCGTCCCATTACTTTGGCGGCGGTACGTCC
The DNA here is from genome assembly GCF_052376775.1 of Halomonas sp. AOP43-A1-21. NCBI lineage: Bacteria > Pseudomonadati > Pseudomonadota > Gammaproteobacteria > Oceanospirillales > Halomonadaceae > Halomonas > Halomonas sp. AOP43-A1-21. The sequence continues at coordinate 246,562 of NZ_JBQSWC010000001.1, forward strand.
TGCGGCAAAGTTATCAATCCCGATATAGGCATGCCGGTTCGAGGTGGGCAGGTCAGAGATAATGGTAACGACGCGTTTTCCGGCATTCACCAGCTCATCGATCACCTGACGCACTTTGGGATGCTCAATGGCCATGAAAATCACCGCATCAGAAGTCTTGCCGTAGCGCCGCAAGGCCTGAACCAACGCCTCTGGATTGAAGCTTTCGATGAAGTGGCTGCGCACTTTAAGGGGCTCCATCGACTGTTCTGCCAAGGCTCTTACATAGGTATTTAGCCCGGTGAGATACGGATTGGCCCCCTGCGGCAATAAAAACACAACTTTTGAAAAAACTGGCCCCAGGCGGGCTTTAACCTCCTCTTCGCCTAAATAGCCCACTTTAACCGCCGCTTCCAGCACGCGATGAAGCGTAACGTTGCGCACGCCGGGCCGCCTGTTCAGCACGCGATCCACGGTTGCCGTAGAGACGCCGGCCGCCATCGCAATGTCGGGTATCAAGGGACGCTTTACATCAAAAACCATCATGAATTCCTCATTGCTTAAAAGAGCACCCCTGCCCTAGCCTATTGGTTAGTAGCAGGTGGAAAACACTTGGCTACAAAACAATAAAAAACAATCATGCCTGGAGAACAACAATGCTAGTTAAACTAGTTCGTAATAGCCATCTCGCTTTAATAGCCGGCGCCTTCGCGCTAAGTGCAACAAGCGTGACCGCACAGGAAGTCACTCTTCGCTACGGGCACATGCATACGCCCAACTCCATTGCGGGTATGCAGGCCGAATGGCTAGCGGACGCCATTGAAGAAAAAACGGGCGGCGATGTGGCCGTTGAGATCTACCCCAACTCTCAGCTAGGCCGCCTGCAGGAACTCGCCGAAGCGGTTTCCACAGGCTCCATTGCGCTTTCCCACAATACCGCGGGGGCTATTGGCTCTCTCTACGCTCCGTTCGCCGCCTTTGATACGCCCTACCTTTATCGCGATGTTGATCATCTGATGAAGGTGATGGATGTCGATTCTCCGGTGATGAGCACGCTGAACGAAGAACTGGCTGACGCTTCAGGCGTACGCTTGCTGTATGCCTTCTACTTTGGCACCCGGCATCTTACGGCCAACCAGGAGATCCATACGCCTGACGACTTAGCCGGTGTCAAAATTCGCTCGATTCCATTCCCCATCTATATGGCGACCGTTGAAGGAATGGGCGCCATCCCGGTGCCGGTGGATTGGTCAGAAGTACCCACGGCACTTGCAACCGGCGTGGTTGAAGGCCAGGAAAACCCGGTCAACGTAGTGGTCAGCGCCAAACTTAATGAAGTACAAAGCCACATGATGCTAACGGGCCACATCAGTGCCGCACAGGTTATCGTCATTAACGATGATACCTGGCAGTCCTTATCCTCCGAGCATCAAGCGGCTATCGCTGAAGCGGCGCTGGAAGTACGCGAACGTGCTACCACCGCCATGCTGGAAGCAGAAGCCAGTGACCTTGCGCAACTTGCCGAGGCAGGTAATGCAGATTATTGGCCCGGAAGAAGGCTTGGATGTAGATGCCTTTCGTACCCGTGTGCAAGCGCGAATTACCGAAGAGTTCGATAGCCAATACGGCGATCTCTATCAACTCATCAACGAAACGCGTTAAGCCATGAACGGTCAAGAACCCCTATTAGGGCGAAGCCTTAGCCGGCTGTCCGAGATTTGTGTGGGTATTGCGATGCTATTGCTGGTGATCATCACCGTATTGGTCGTCGCTCAGGTACTCGCCAGAAATCTATTCAGTATTGGGCTGCCATGGGCGGATGAAGCCTCACGGTTTGCGGGTATTTCCATGGTGTACCTTGCGACCCCTTATCTGCTGTTCCACGGCCAGCATGTCGCAGTTACCATGCTGGCGGATGCGCTATCCGGCGTTAAGCGCACCCTGTGTTTAGCGATAGCGGAACTCGCAACGTTAGGCTTTTGCGCCCTGACACTTTACGGATTTTATCGCTTCCTGGTGCGTGCGGGGCGCTTTTCCTCGCCCGCCATGGGGATTCCCAATTTGTGGCTATACATGCCAGCGCTTATCAGCATCGGGTTGCTTGCGTTGATCTCACTCTATCGCCTGGGGCGGATGATGCAGCGGAGGGCTTTAGTATGTCCTTAACGCTACTGCTCATCTTTGCGGGAAGCTTGCTGATTGGTGCACCGGTCGCGGTTAGCCTGGGTCTATCAGCGGGGCTGGTGATTTTTTTCTACGACCTGCCGTTCACGGTCATGGCGCAGCGCGCCATTAATACGCTGGACAGTACGCCACTGTTGGCGGTGCCGCTTTTCATACTCGCAGCGTCATTGCTGGGCGCCACCGGGGTCACCACGCATCTGTTTGAACTGATGCGCATGGTGGTTGGGCGCATTCGCGGCGGTATGGCGCACGTTAATGTGCTTACTAGCTTGATCTTTTCCGGCATGTCCGGCGCAGCATTAGCCGATATCGGGGCATTGGGCGGGATTCAAATTCGTCAGATGGAGCAACAGGGCTACACCAAGCGCTTTGCAGCCGGTCTTACGATTGCCGCGGCGACGATTGGGCCGATCTTTCCTCCGTCGATTCCCCTGATCATCTTTGCCACGGCGGCTGAAGTTTCCACCATTCGTGCGCTGTTGGCGGGCGTCGTCCCTGCGCTCGTAGTGGCAGCGGCGTTAATGATACAAGTCGCGGTCATGGCAAGACGCTCTCAACTGCCGCGTGATGGTGTACAGCCAAGCTTTGCCGCCTTTCGTAGAAAAACGCTGATTTCTCTGCCTGCCTTACTCGCCCCGGTGCTGTTAGTCGGCGGGATGGTCAGCGGTTACTTCGGGCCAACGGAAGCGGCGGGCATGACCACTGCCTATGCCATTCTGATTGGGGTGGTTATTTATCGCACTTTAACCGTTCGTTCTTTTCTGACCTGCACCCGGGAAACCGTGTTATCGACCGCCAACGTGCTTTTTGTTGTCGCCTCCGCGGCCTTGTTTGCCTGGGTACTCACCATGGATCGTGTTCCAGCCCATGCAGGTGAGTGGTTACTGAACGTGTCGGATAATCCGCTCGTTCTTCTGCTTCTCCTGAATCTGCTTTTACTGGTTGTGGGCATGTTCCTGGAAGCTATCGTCGCGATCCTTATCATCGCCCCGATTGTGACACCCGCCTTGCTGCAAGCAGGTGTACCCCCGGAACAGCTAGGCGTGGTGTTCGTACTCAACCTGATGCTTGGACTGCTGACCCCGCCGGTGGGCATGAGTCTTTACATGGTATCAATCGTTACCAAGATGCCGCTTTCCTCGATTATTCGCGGTGTAGCCCCCTTCTATCTTTCCCTTTTTGCAGCCTTGGCGTTGGTCACTTTGGTGCCCTCTTTGTCCACCTGGTTGCCTAACCTTGTTATGTAGGAAGTGTCATGAGCCAATATCTTGGAGCTATTCGTCAATTAGGTTATGTGGTCAACGATATCGAAGCGGCCATGGAGTACTGGAACAAAGTGATGGGCGTGGGGCCTTTTTTCTACAACCCGCGCGTACCTATCGAGAACTATACGTATGACGGCAAGCAATATGACGTGCATAACTCGGTGGCCCTGGCTAACTCAGGCTTCATTCAGGTTGAGCTGATCCAAACGCGTAACGATGCCCCCTCCATGTACCGTGATTTTCTACAAGCGGGCAATACAGGGTTACAGCATGTCGCCTTTTGGACAGAAGACTATGACACCGACCTTGCCGCCATGCAGGCCAGGGGCTATCACGTCAAAATGAGCGGTGAAGTGGGTACCAATGGGCGTTTTGCGTATTTCGACCGTGAGTACCATCCGGGCACCGTTATTGAGCTTTCCGAGGTACTGGGTCCTAAAGGCAAAATGTTCCGCATGATCCGCGAAGCGTCCGAAAACTGGGACGGAAAAGATCCCGTGCGTCCTTTCCCGAACCTGAAAGAGGCAGAAGCATGATTCGCGCTGCCTATCAGATCGAGACGCCGCTTGATCCATCGCTCGTAGCAGAGATGATGGCCGGTGAGCAAAGCTCAGGCACCTTCGTCAAAGTAAAGGGCGAGACCCAAGCCATCAGAGAGCGCTTTGGTGCCAGAGTCACCCATTTAGAAATACTCGAAGAGCTGGATTCACCCAGTCTTTACAGCGCCTATCTGGAGCGCAAGGGTGTTAAAGGCCCGTGGAAAAAGGTGGCGGTGGAGATTGAATATCCTGAAGACAACGTCGGGGTTAATCTTCCGAATCTTGCCGCAACCGTTGCCGGGAACCTTTTCGACTTAGGCGAGCTTACCGGCTTACGTTTGATGGCGCTGCAGCTGCGCCCGGAATATCGCGACCGTTACTCGCTGCCGACTCACGGTATTGCCGGTACGCGCAGTACAACAGGCGTGGCAAATCGCCCCCTGTTTGGGACTATTTTAAAGCCTAATATCGGTATGAGCCCCACTGAAACCGCCGACCTTGTCGAGCAGCTTTGCGAGGCTGGTGTTGACTTCATCAAAGATGACGAAATCGCAGGCAATCACCCGTATGCGCCGGTAGAAGAGCGTGTCAGCGCGGTGATGCAGCGTATCAGGCAATTTAGAGAGCGTACCGGCCGCAACGTCATGGTCGCGTTCAATATCACCGACGAGCTGGATGCCATGCGCCGCCACGCCGACCATGTTCAGGCCGAAGGCGGCAGCTGCGTAATGGCGAGCCTTAACTGGTGTGGGCTTTCCGCGCTGCAAAGCCTGCGCGCCTCAACGCCGCTCGCCATTCACGGCCACCGTAACGGGTTTGGCGCCTTCGCACGCCATCCTGCTTTAGGCATTGATTTTTCCGCCTATCAAACGCTTTACCGCCTGGCGGGCATTGACCACATGCACGTCCATGGCATGGGCGGAAAATTTGCCGATCAAACCGATGAAGTAGCCCACGCCGCCAAGCTTTCGCTCACCGCGCTAGGCGATACGGATGATCGCGTGATGCCGGTGTTTTCCTCTGGTCAGTGGGCAGGCACCCTGCCACTCACCTGCACTAAAATCCAAAGCGCTGACTTTATGTTTTTAGCCGGCGGCGGCATCCTGGCGCATCCTGACGGCGTGGCTGCGGGTGTGGCAAGTCTTCAGGAGGCCTGGCAAAGCATTGAAGCAGGTACGCCGCTTGAGTGCGCCAATCGCCCGGCGCTTGCCAGGGCGCTCGACTTCTTCGGTGAGCGCTAGGCATGCGCTATATATTTGTCGCGGATGACTTTACCGGCGCGTCCGACACCCTGGCGACGCTGCGGCGCGCCGGATTAAAGGCGCGGCTCTATCTGACGGCTCCCTCCTGCGAAGAAGTCGCCGACCTTGATGCGTTTGGTATCGCAACGGCGGCACGCAGTATGGATCAACAAGCCCTAGCCACAGAAATGCAGCGTATCGGCCATCAGCTATTGCCGCATCAACCGGATATTCTGCATCTAAAGGTTTGCTCCACCTTTGATAGCAGCCCAGACACGGGCAATATTGCGACCGCCGTTACCGCGCTTTCTGCACAGCTAAAACCGGCCACCACCTTGATTGTGGGCGGCCAACCCAGCCTTGGGCGTTACTGCGTGTTTGGCAATCTGTTTGCTAAAAGTGCTGATGGGCAGATATATCGCATCGACCGTCATCCGGTCATGCAGCAACACCCGGTAACACCCATGCTGGAAGCTGACCTGCGCCGACACTTTAGCGCTATGGGCCTTGCCAACATTAATCTTCTGGATAGGATCACACTGCATACTGACGCCGCCGCCCCCAGCGCCCCAGTGCTGTGTGATGCGCTTGATAACCACGATCTCAAGCGTATTGGCGAACGCTTTCGCCACGCTTTGAAGCCACAGCTGTGGGTTGGCGCCAGCAGCGTGGTGGAAGCGCTTTATCCCAACGCTCACACTATCGAACCACCCAGCAGCCTGCCCGGCCCGCTTCTCGTCTTTGCGGGCAGTCGCTCTTCTGTCACGGCCGCTCAAGTGGCAGCCACTAGCCGCATGGTCAAAGTGACGATTTCGGCCCGCCAGCTGGCCACCCACTCACACGCCGAGTATGAGCAGATTTTGCGCCACCTGCGCGAAGGCAAAGCAACCCTTGCTGTATTAGATGAAGATACAACACATGGTCTTACGGCACTGGAAATCGCCCAGCATTGCGCCAAGCTGATCGCTTCACTCATTCACTCCAATAGTATCGGTACGCTGCTTGTTGCCGGGGGTGACACCTCAAGCCTGGCCATCCACCAACTGCGGCCTCAAAGCATTGACTATCTCGGCCCGCTCGAGGCAGGTGTGTCGGTTTGTGGGGCAAATTTTGCCGATGGTCATCAGCTACCGGTGATTATGAAGGGCGGCCAAATGGGTTCAGTTACGCTTTTTGATAGCGTTTGCGCGCTAACCTGCCACAACGATAAATAAGCGGCATCAATAGCCATAAAACAGGTACCAGCAGCCAGCGCCAGACAAAACGTGCGATCAGTAGAAACGGCAGCAACACCAGCAGCCAGATAACGAATTGCCCCAGCCACACCGGCAAGCCAAGCCATTTCGCTACATTGGCGCCCAGTGCGCTTACCAGCGACGGGTGGCGAACCACTACATAAGCCGTGGTGGCAACCGCCACCACCTTGGCCATACGCGACAGGCTGGCAAAACGCCCACTGCCTGCCACGATGCCCGAACGTAATCCAGTGCGTGCTCCCTGGGCTTCAATACTGCCTACCCGTGCACCTCGTGCGATGCGCCCTGCCCGCAGCACCTTAACGGTACTCGCCATCAGTAAAAGATCGACACCGGCCCAGCCCACGTCCGCGGCACCAATCGCTGCATCGCGACGCCACTGGTTTTCCAGATTGCGAATACCGCTGGTAAAGAAATCGCTGAGGCCTGCCACAACACGCTCACTTTGCAGCCAGTGCACATCGCCCTCGCGATCCACCACAAACTGGTTGAGCAAGCCATGACCTTCAGTATCCAGCAGGGCAATACCCATTTGGCCTCGCCGGTACGGGCTCCACTCGGCTATGTCTGTTGGGCCGCCTTGCTCCTGCACATCTTCAGTTTCCTCACTCCACCAACGGCTCAGCTGCTGATAATGCTCACCCACCCAGTGCTGAGCACGCAGCGTGGCAATATCGTTATCTCGATAGTAAATGATCGGCAACACGGCATCGGGACCAAAACGCACCAGCACCTGCTGAAACTCAGGCAATGCGGCATACTCGCGTAACGCTACACGGGCGATATCGCCGTAGCGCAGGATGGCCAAATGGGCGCTCATCCAGAGCGCCTGATCTTCAGCGTAATGGAGAAAAATGGCGTTGAGTTCAGCCGACTCCTGAGCCAGCGAAGCTTCAATGGCGGGCAATGTTCGCTGCGCTTCAAGTCGCACGAGGCGTGGCTCAAAAGCTTCGCTGGAGGCCAGCGCCGCCAGCCCACCCGCCAAAACGGTCGCTATCGAAGCATCGTTAACCAGAGTCGCATGCCTTACTTTCTCCCTGTGCGCGCTCCCGCGTCATTATTAAAAACGCTGCTGCGTTAACTCACCTAAAACACAACCTTAGCAATCACACCACTAACTTCTTTTTAACCGAGATATCTTAAACAAAACGTCAAGTATGGGTGCTGAGCGATTGGCTATAAAGCCAGGCTATTAGCTATAAATAATGCTCTAGCCAGCAAATTACTCTCTATTGCTTTATCCAGCTCGAAAAAACATATTTTTCTGCTAATGTTAATAGGCTAACTATTTTTCTTAGTATTTGTTTCGTTTTAATATTTTCCACCTGGAGACAAGAACGCCATGTCGCAATCACTCAGGGCTAAGCTAGGCGCTTTTGTGCTATTGGCCGCCTCTGTTATCGGGCTTATTACCGCACTTTATGCCTACTTCACTCCACTGACAGGTGTTACCGGATCGCTCGGCGCGCTCGTGGTTATCGCGGCCTGTATCGTGCTGATTATTTTGGCGCTTATGCTGGCGACGCTTCAAGGCCGTGGCGCCCGTATTGCTCTGCGCGTGTTAATCCTGATAGGCCTTGCCGGTACATGCTTTGCCGGATTGCTGCTGCATCAGTGGTGGCTTTGCGTTGCCATGGTACTTGGCTTGATCGGATTGATCATCGATCTTTGCCGCCCGGCTCACAATACCCGTCCCACTCATTTATAAGGAGCCGTCCGTGCCAATACCCCGTTTTACCGAGCAGCGCCTTGCCACTTTATCCGCACCGGTTTTGTTCAAACCCGCCAGACACGGCTTAGCGCTGGCACTGTTTATGGCCCCCTTGACGCTACTCGCTCAGGATCAGCCAGCAGAGCCTTCCAGCGCTGAGCAAACAGGCGAAGCAGAACAAGCGCCCGCCCGCGCACCCATTCCTTTAGTGCCCGAAGGTGCGGTCTGGGATAGTTTTCACGGCCAGCTCAACGCGCAGAAATACAGTCCGCTCGATCAAATTAACGTCGACAACGTAGGCGAGCTCGAAAAAGCTTGGGAGTTTCATACCGGCGACGTGTCGGATGGTTCAGGCGACACCGCTCCGACAGTTTGGTCGGCCACCCCGGTGTTCGCCAATGACACTGTGTATATCGGCACGCCCATGTACCGGGTGTTCGCTCTCGACCCGGCCACCGGCGAAGAGCGTTGGCGCTTTGACACTCAATCCACTCAGGAAGCGCTGACGCAGCCAGCGCTCAAAAGCCGCGGCGTCGCCTACTGGGAAGCCGACGAGCCCGTTGCTGGCAACGTCTGCGAAAAAATCGTTTACTTCGGCACAATGGATGCTCAGCTCTTTGCGCTGGACGCCGATAGCGGTGAGCTGTGCGAAGACTTCGCTGACGGCGGCGTACTGAACGTCAACGAGTGGAACAACATGCCCGAAAACTGGCCGCTGTCGCTGCTTCAGCCGCCCACCGTCGTGGGCGACCGGCTGATTCTAGGCTGGGCGGGCAAGGATTGGGAAGAGAGCGAGGCCCCGGCAGGTACGGTGTTCTCCATCAACGCACGCACTGGCGAGCGCGAGTGGACGTTCGAGGCGCTCTCCGAAGAGATGCGCCAGCGAAGCGGCACCGCCAACGTTTGGACGCATATGGCCGCCGACGAAGAGCTGGGTCTCGTTTATTTACCCGTTGCCTCGCCCTCGCCCAACTTCTGGGGCGGGAACCGCACAGAGGAAGCGCCGCTGGCGACCTCAACCACGGCGCTGGATATCGAAACCGGCGAGGTGGTTTGGTCGCGCCAGTGGGTACATCACGATATTTGGGACTACGATATCAACGCCGCACCGACACTAATGGACATTACCGTCGACGGCGAGGAAATCCCGGCGCTGATGCAGGCGACCAAAATGGGCTTTCTGTTCGTGGTCAACCGTGAAACCGGCGAAGATGTCTGGCCGATTGAAGAACGCGAAGTGCCCGGCGGCGACGGCTCCGTGGAAGGCGAGGTTTACTCACCCACCCAACCTTTCCCCACCGTACCTGCGCCGCTTCTAGATCAATCTGAAAAGCCCGACGTGTGGGCGCTGGCGGATGCGGCAAGCTTTGGTCAGTGTTCCGCGCTTTGGGACGATCTTTGGTACGAGGGCATGTACACCCCACCCACCACCCGTGGCGAAGGTACGCTCGCCTACCCAGATAGCGCAGGCGGCGTTCAGTGGGGCGGCGTTGCCTTCGACCCAATCAGCCAGACGGCGGTGGTGAATACCTCACACATTGTGCAGTACATCAAGCTCTTCAACCGTGAAGATTTTGATGAAGCCGACAGCGGCTCAGGCAACGAAAGTGGCTATTCGCCCCAACTCGGCGCGCCCTACGGTATGCGCCTGGAAGTGGCGCTGAACTGGCTGGGCATGCCCTGCTGGGAGCCGCCTTTCGGTGAGCTGGTGGCGCTCGACATGACCACAGGCGATGTCAAATGGCGTCGTCCGGTGGGCGCGTCGCAGCAGTTCGGCTTCTTTATGCCCGAAAGCTGGGGCTCGCCCACTATCGGGGGCCCAGCGGTGACTGCAGGAGGCCTGATCTTCATCGGAGCCTCTATGGACGCCAAGGTGCGCGCCTACTCGCTGGAAACTGGCGAACAGCTCTGGTCGGACCAGGCCCAGGCGCCCTCCGTCTCCAATCCTGCCGTTTACGAGTATCAAGGCCGCCAGTACGTTGCGTTTATCGCAGGTGGCAATACGATTCTCAAGGATCAGGTCGGCGATCAAATAGCGGTCTACGCGCTACCGGAATAACTGCGTTTAAAAGCGGCAATCTGCGGGGCGGCCTTTAGCTTAATGCTAAAGGCCGCCCCGTTTGCATGAGGAGTACCCCCCATAAATACGCAGCACCACGTTCTGATTAAGCGGCATGCCGCTTAGCGTCAAACAATTGTCATCGTTGCCCCGTATGGTTGCCTGCTGGCACTGCGACAACGATAACTCTTTGGAGACATTAATGAAAAAAGCTTTAATGCTGCTGGCACTTCTTACCATGACGCCCGCGCTGGCCGCGCCTTCTGGCGATATTATTGAGATAACACTGGGCGAGCTACACCCTACACAGCCAGCGCTTGGCTACCGGCAGATGGATTATAAGCAGGGCCGTTTCGCCGTCGATCGTGAGAAGTTTTTCGATGAATTTTGTGAAACAGGCGGTCAAGGCGGCATTGCTCAGTTTGATGAGGCTTCCTCTCTGCACGCTACCGATAGCTTTGCATGCACCGACCCTGTCGGCACGCATCCAGAAGATATGAAAACCGCGGTGATTGCGCCCAACGGCGGTTTTTATCTTACCGATGGCCATCATACGCTGGGTAACTACCTGGCGTTGGAAGGCCCTGAGCTTCGCATGCCGCTGCTCATCACGCATGATTTCAGCGAACTGCCGGATATGGAACGTTTTTGGGCCACCATGGAAGAACAGCGGCTGGTTTGGCTTGATGCGCCCGACGGCCCGATCACATCCGAAGAACTGCCTGAACAGCTGGGCCGTGACCATCAGGTCGACGACCCTTACCGCTCGCTGGTCTATTTCACACGCGGGGTAGGTTATAAAAAGCCTGACACACCGCCGCCATTTCTGGAGTTTTATTGGGGACAATGGCTCGCCGAACAACTCCCCCTCGACACGCTAGATTTAACCACTCTTGAAGGCTATACCGACGCGGTTACTCAGGCGGCCACGTTAATGGTTGAGATATCACCCGACACACTGATCGCCGATACCGCCACGGGCAGCCTGACTGCTCAGGAAATGGGCCAGCTGCCAGCATTTAACGCAGCAGAGCTTGATAAACTGCTGTCGCCCCGCGGCAAACTAACCTACGCATTCTCCCTCGAATAACCCTCACTCAAAGCAAGCACAAGCTTATTTCAAACGGTTTTGGACGTATCAACAGGCTGGCTGACCGCCGCCTGTTGTGATGAGGGCGTATTACTCTGATTCAGCGCCGATTCCATACGATCAAGCTGCGCTTGCAGCCCACGTACGTCATTGCGTAATGCCTTTAACTCGGCCTCTTCACCCTCACCGTTATCCAGCGCCATTTGCGCGCTCTCTTTTTGCATTACATCAAGCACGATACCAATCATCATGTTCAGGAAGATGAAAGCATTCAAAAAGATAAACGTAAGGAAATAGATCCAGGCGTAAGGGTAAACCTCCATCGTGGGATACAGCACGGCGGTTGCCCAGCTTTCAAAGGTAGCCACCTGGAAAAGTGTCAGCATCGCCAGCGCAATGTTGCCCCAAAGCCCTTCATCGACGTTATGGAAAAGAAAGCTGCCAATCGCCGCGTAGATGTAAAAAATGATAAACATCAGTAGAACGACATAGCCCATCCGTGGGATGGATTTCAGCAATGCGCCTAACAGCATTTGCAGCTCAGGAATCATGGACACCAGGCGCAGTACCCGGAAAATCCGTAAGAGCCGCGCCAGCAGCACCATTTCCGAGTCATCCATAGGGATCAGGCTGGCCGTCACAATGATGAAATCGAAGATGTTCCAGCCTTTCTTGAAAAAGCTCAGCAAGGTGCGTTCAGCGGCCATTCTGATCAAAATCTCGACCAGGAAGAATACGGTTACCGCTATATCAAGATAGAGCAGCCACTGCTCTATGCGCGTTGTTTCTTCATAGGTTTTAGCACCAATCATCAGCGCGGAGAGAACGATAATGGAGATAACAATGCTTTCAAAAATTTTGTTGCTGCGCAGCTGTTCAAAGCGCGACTGCCAGGTATTGAACGGTTCACTCATGGAGCAAGGAGTCTCTAAACGGTTTTCAGCCACACTTTATACTAAAATCACATACCGACCATACAAGTGATATCCTCTTGTTCCATATAACCTATAACGTAGCCTGCGCCACCGGTACGCCCTGAAGCGACTTGGTGGCATTTTTTAGAATTAATAGCGCTGGATGACCCCATGATACTGCTGTGGATAGCCTTACTGCCTTTGCTGGGCGTATTGGTGCCGGCACTCACTGCCCACCGCGGACGCACATTGTGCTCACTCGCAACAGGCATAATGCCGGCAATTGCCTTACTGCTAACGTTGATGCAGTTACCTGCAATGCTCGATGGTGAGGCGTTACGCGTTAGCTTCACGTGGATGCCTGAACTCGGGCTTGAGCTGGCCTTTCGCCTTGATGGGCTTTCGTTACTTTTCAATATGCTGATTTTAGGTATTGGCTTATTGATCTTGTTGTATGCCCATTTCTATCTTGCCAAAGATGAGCCACATGGACGTTTTTATGCCTTTATGATGCTGTTTATGGCGTCCATGGTCGGCATTTCGATGTCTGACAACCTCATACTGCTGTGGCTGTTCTGGGAACTTACCAGTATTTCCTCTTTCTTGTTGATTGGCTTTTGGTCGTATCGCAGCGATGCACGTAAAGGTGCACGCATGGCATTGACCGTGACCGGTGCAGGCGGTTTAGCGCTACTTGCAGGCTTATTGCTGCTAGGTGATATGGCCGGCAGTTACCGTATGGATGACGTTCTCGCCAGCAGCGAACGTATTCTGGCCGACTCTCGTTATCCCATCATGCTGGCTCTGGTCCTGCTCGGGGCATTTACCAAATCGGCCCAGTTCCCATTTCAGTTCTGGCTTCCCCATGCCATGGCCGCGCCTACGCCGGTATCGGCTTATCTGCATTCGGCAACGATGGTTAAAGCCGGCATTTTTCTAATGGCGCGCCTGCATCCCGCCATTGCTGGCAGCGAACTTTGGAGCGTTATCGTGCCCTTGGTGGGCTCTATTACGCTGCTATACGGTGCCTGGTTTGCGTTGTTTAAAACCGACCTCAAAGCCATTTTGGCGTTTTCGACTATCAGCCATTTGGGCCTGATCACCGTACTCTTAGGTATTGGCAGCCCTATGGCGGTGCTCGCGGCACTCTTCCACATTATTAACCACGCGACCTTTAAAGCGGCTCTGTTTATGAGTGCGGGCATTATTGACCACGAGGCAGGTACTCGCGAATTGAAGCAGCTGGGCGGCCTACGTAAAACCATGCCGGTCACCGCGCTGCTGACGATTTTTGCTTCAGCCGCCATGGCAGGCGTACCGCTGTTCAACGGCTTTTTATCCAAAGAAATGTTCTTCACCGAAACGCTTGCCACGCCTGTGCTCGGCGGGCTTAGCTGGCTTATCCCCGCGCTTGCGACCGTCGGCGGCATTCTTTCGGTCGCTTACTCAATCCGGCTAGTGCATGCGGTTTTCTATAAAGCACCCAAGGAAGCCTCACCCAAAACGCCCCACGAGCCGCCGCATTTAATGCGTCTGCCCGTTGAAATACTGGTAGTGCTTTGTGTTGCGGTCGGCGTTTTACCGGCGTTTTTTGCAACCAACCTGCTGGGCTTGGCTACTCAAGCGGTGCTTGGCGAGCCGCTGGATTTCCATCTGGCTATTTGGCACGGCGTTAACCTACCGCTCGTGATGAGCATGATCGCCTTTGCGGTAGGTGCCCTCCTGTATTGGCGTCATGCTGACTTACGCCGCTTCCTTCAGCCCTTCGCAAGCGTCGATGCTCGGCGAGTGTTTGAGCGCTCGTTAGTTGCAATCGGCTATCGTGCCGAGCAGATTATTGCGGCTCTGGATGGCAATTCGCTACAGCGGTTTATGAGCTGGCTATTGTTGGCGGCGCTTTGCATGGGCGTACTGGGGCTCGTGCAAATCGACATACTCACGGGCGCTAAAGGCAATCAGCCGACGGATGGCATTGTCGTGCTTGGGGCCGGCATGCTGATTTTTGGCGGTATTGCGACGGCGGCCACCCACCGCTACCGGCTAATTTCGCTGTTAATGCTGTCAGTGGTAGGCCTTTTTGTCGCCCTTACCTTTGCCCGCTTTTCAGCCCCTGACTTGGCGCTTACTCAGCTTTCCGTTGAGGTAGTGACCATGATCCTGCTAATGCTTGCGCTGTTCTTCCTGCCGCAAAAAACGCCGCGCGAGTCGAGCCCTATGCGCAACGTGCGCGATATGCTGCTGGCAGGCTCGCTGGGTCTGGTCGTGGCAAGCCTTAACTACGCAGTCATGACCCGCGACACCCTGTCGATCTCCAATTTCTTTATGGAAAACAGCGTGCCCGGTGGCGGTGGACATAACGTCGTCAACGTAATCCTGGTCGATTTCCGCGGTTTCGATACCCTCGGTGAAATTACCGTACTGGCATTGGCAGGCCTGGCTATCTTTAAGCTGCTTAACCGCTTGCGCCTGTTTATGCCCCATAGTGATGGCGAAGGCCGTGTGTGGTCGCCCGATCGCTACCCGGCCATTTTGACCTCGATCTCAATGACGTTATTACCCCTAGCGTTATTGGTATCAGCATTTATTTTCCTACGCGGCCACAACCAGCCTGGCGGCGGTTTTATTGCCGGCCTGATTACCGCCGTTGCGCTTATTCTGCTGTATATGGCACGCGGTGTTGCATGGGCCCAGGCGCGCCTGGACTTCCCCTTCCAGCCTGTCGCCGTGGTCGGTGTGGCGATCGCCACGTTAACCGGCCTGGGAAGTTGGCTGTTTGGTTATCCCTTCCTTACCTCGGCGTTTGGCTACTTCAGCCTGCCGGGAATCGGCAAGTTTGAGCTGGCCACTGCGCTGTTATTTGATCTTGGAGTTTACCTAGCTGTGGTAGGCGCCACGCTGATGATCCTTGCCAACCTGGGCAAGGTAACCACTGCGCACCGCCCGGTCACCGACCCTAAAGAGCCGGAGACTCCCGCCGCTCAGTTACCCGCCAAGGAGCCTAATTGATGGAAACCCTTTACGCGATCACCACCGGCGTATTAACCGCATGTGGCCTGTATTTAACCCTGCGCGGGCGCACGTTTCCCGTCGTGGTTGGGCTAACGCTTACGTCTTACGCGGTGAACCTGTTTCTTTTCTCCATGGGCGGCCTTACCACTGATGGTGCCACCATCGTCAACGGGGACGGCGCTTATGCCGACCCGCTACCTCAAGCGCTAGTGCTCACGGCCATCGTCATCGGTTTTGCCATGACCGCGTTTGTCGTAATTCTTGCCATGCGTGCCCGCAGTGAAGCGGGTAACGACCACGTAGACGGCAGAAAGGAAGACCGTGAATGATTCAACATTTAATCGTTTTACCCGTAGTAGTCCCGTTGGTGGCAGGTATTTTGCTGCTCTATCAACGCCAAGGTTTGGTTCGTTATAAGCGCATTGTCAGCGTCGTTGCGACGGTTTTGATACTGCTGGCGGCGATCAGTCTGGTAAAAACCGCAGCACAGGGAGAGATTGTTTACTACGCCCTGGGCGACTGGCAGCCACCGTTTGGTATCGTCTTGGTGCTTGATCGTCTTTCGGCTCTAATGCTGTTGATTACCGCTCTATTGGCGGTCGGTGCGGTGGTGTTTGCCTGCGCCGGGGACGATGAAAAAGGCAGTAACTTCCATGGTCTGTTTCAGTGGCAGCTGTTGGGTATTAACGGCGCCTTTTTAACCGGTGACCTGTTCAACCTGTTTGTGTTTTTCGAAGTACTACTGCTCGCCTCTTATGCCCTGCTGCTGCATGGCGGAGGCAAGGCGCGCATTCAGGCAAGCGTTCACTATGTGGTTTTGAACCTGGCGGGTTCATCGCTTTTCCTAATTGCCGTGGGCATTCTTTATGGCGCCACCGGCACGCTCAACATGGCCGATATGGGGCAGCGTTTAGTGGACCTGCCTGCCGAGCGCCAGGGTTTGGTGACGGCGGGTGCACTCATGCTGCTAGTGGTGTTTGGCTTAAAGGCCGCTATCGTACCGCTGTATTTCTGGCTGCCACGTGCTTACGCAGCGGCGCCCGCGCCGGTAGCGGCTCTGTTTGCCATCATGACCAAAGTCGGCATTTACGCGATCCTGCGCGTGTACTCGCTTATCTTTAGCGAAAGCGCAGGCACGCTTGACGCGCTAGAACAGTCCTGGATTTGGTGGCTGGCATTGGCAACCCTTGCGGTGGCTGGCATAGGCGTTATTGCCGCACGTGATTTGCGTCTGCTGGTTGCCTATCTGGTGCTTATTTCTGTGGGTACGCTGCTTGCTGGCGTCGGCATGCGCTCGCCTCAAGCTATTTCGGCCCTGCTTTATTACCTGATGCATACCACGCTAATCACCGGTGGGCTTTTCCTGCTGGCGGAAATGATCGGCCTGCAGCGGGGTAAAGCGGGTACGCGTATCGTCAAAGGCCGCCCTATGGTGCAAGGCAATGCCTTGGCGCTGCTGTTCTTTATCGGGGCTATCGCGGTTATTGGCATGCCGCCACTATCAGGGGCCGTGGGTAAGGCATTGATGCTTAACGCAGCAGAAGGTACCCAGCGCCTGTGGTTATGGCCACTGCTGTTACTCGCAAGCTTGGCATCGCTCGTCGCTCTTTCCCGGGCAGGTTCTACCCTGTTCTGGAGAAGCCACCGCGGTAGTTTCAGCGGCAGCCGTTTGGCGCGTCGTCAATGGTTTGGGGTCGTCTGGCTACTCAGCGCGGCGCCTATTCTGGTCGCTCTGGCAGGCCCGATAAGCGACTACACTCAAGCCACGGCCGAACAGCTAAGCCACCCACAACGCCTGATTGATACGTTAATTTCTAACGCTGGGGAGGCACCATGATTGCGCCGCGTTCTTGGTTACCAACACCGGTTCTATCGATTCTGCTACTCATCGTATGGCTGCTGCTAGCGCGCAGCTATGCATTTGGACAGTTCGTACTAGGCGGTGCGCTGGCGATTCTGATTCCCCTGCTCACCTACCGCTTCTGGGATTCAAAGCCGCGTATAAAGAAGCCCTTCAAACTGCTGCGCTACGTGCTTCGCGTGTTAGGTGATATTGTCACCGCCAACTTCGAAGTGGCCTATTTAATTGCCAACCCGTGGCGCACGCTGAAACCGCATTTCATCGAATACCCCCTGATGCTCGAGGAGCGCTTTACCATTACCCTGCTGGCCAGCACCATTAGCCTCACGCCGGGTACGGTATCGGCAAACCTGCGGCTGGACGGCAAATCGCTGTTGATTCATGCGTTAAATGTGGATGATGAAGAAGCTTTGATCGAACAAATTCGCGAGCGTTACGAGCGGCCGCTTAAGGAGATTTACGAATGTTAGATGCTGCGTTGTATATCACCTTAACGCTGGTAGTGCTGGCGTTGCTGATGAACCTGTTCCGCTTGACCGTGGGCCCGGATATGCCGGATAGAGTTCTGGCGCTGGATACCATGTACGTCAACTCCATCGCCTTGATCGTACTGCTTGGGCTTTGGCTGAACAGCAAAACCTATTTTGAATCGGCACTGCTGATTGCCATGCTTGGCTTTATCAGCACCGTGGCCGTGTGCAAATACATTCTGCGCGGAGACATTATCGAATGATGACGCGATTAATGACGGCCCGCTATAAGGAGGCATTTCAATGTCGCTACTCGTAGAAGCCATTACTTCGCTATTACTGATTGCAGGCGGTGTGTTTGTCTTTATAGGCTCGTTGGGTATGGCGCACTTGCGCGATTTTTATATGCGCTTACACGGACCTACCAAGGCCACCACGCTGGGCATTGGCTGTATGCTGATTGCCTCAATGCTGTATTTCTGGAGTGTTGACGGCAAGCCGGATATTCAGGAAATGTTGATTACGCTGTTTCTGTTTATTACCGCGCCGGTTAGCGCGCATTTGCTGGCCAAAACGGGTTTGCATATGCAACTTCGCCATACGGACACCACCGGCGGCAAGCCTTTTGAGTTACGCGACGAGGAAGTCGGTGATAAGCCCGTCCCCCATCCCGATAAAGGCCACGGCTAAAAAAGCACGTATCTAACCGACAAAGCGCTGGCAAACTGCCAGCGCTTTTTTTAAGCCATGCTTCAAGCCAGGGGAAGCATGATGAAGATTAAAAACATTAGTTATGAACAGTAGTGAGCGGCGGCACTTTCCAGTAAGCTCCACTGCGATTTTGACCATCTTGAGGTGAATGTATGTGGAGCCTCCTACGCCTGTCTGCCATAACGCTCTCGTTGGTTATGGTCGCCGGTTGCTCAGACCCCAAAATAGATACTAGCTCGATGCCGGCCGCGGTTGTCTCGATTGAGAATGTACGTGAGGCAATGCCTGCTTATAAGCGCGATGAGTTTGATAAAGCGCTCGCGATCATGGCAATGCCCAGCTTTAGCAGCGTGGCGCTACTTAGCCCCCAGCGTATGAATGCAGCGGAAATCGCTGAGTCTGCCAACGTGCGCATGCATGGTTTAACGGGCGATCAGGTAATTGACCGCGCCGACGATATTTTACGTGAAAGGCGCGCTAGAGAGCGCGAACAGGCTATTACAACGCTTGCCCGATTGACTGAAAAGCAAACGCAGGCTGAAAAAGACCGCGAGCATCGGGAGCGCTTTAGGATTGATAGCGCGCGCTACTATATGAGCCAAAGCCCTTACGGCACGCCGGAGCCAGCAGTGGATATTGAGGTTACCAATAACACTGAGCAGGCCGTCTCGCAGGTATTTTTAAGAGGTGTGGTGACCAGCACTGAGCGATCCGTTCCCTGGATTGATGAAACGTTCTACTACGTGATCGCAGGCGGCCTTGAAGCAGGTGAAACGGCTACATGGCGCCTGGCGCCTAACCGCTTCAGCGCATGGGGTAATACGCAGATACCCAGCAATGTAACGCTTACAGTAACGGTGGAAGGCCTTAAAGATGCACAAGGTAACCCGCTATGGGACTCGCCAGCACTTAGCGAAAGCGAAGCTGCAAGGCTTGAACACCTGAGTCACGAGTATCAAGGCGTGGCGCTCTCCTCGATCATGTAACTGATAGATTCATCAGACCATTAACCATGAGTCGGTACGTTACGCACCGACTCATTGATTAAGAGCAAAACGCTTAATCGATCAAATCCGTTTGACGATAGCCAATCAGATACAGCACAGCGTCAATGCCCAGCGTAGAGATAGCCTGACGCGCCTGGGCGCGCACCAGTGGTTTGGCCCGAAACGCGATGCCCAACCCCGCCTTAGCCAACATTTTGAGATCGTTGGCCCCATCGCCCACGGCAATGGTTTGCTCCAGCGTAAAGCCTTCACGCAGTGCGATCTGCTCCAAAAGCTCTGCTTTACGCTCGGCATCAACGATAGGTGCCTTCACTTCACCGGTGACCTTACCGTTTTCAATTACCAGCTCATTGGCATGAATCTCATCAAAGCCAAGCTTCTCCTGTAAATGACGGGCAAAGTAGGTAAAGCCGCCGGACAGAATCACGGTGCGGTAGCCAAAGCGCTTCAAGTTAGCCATTAAGCGCTCAACGCCGTCCATCAACGGCAGCTCTTCGGCGATCTTGATCAACACCGACTCATCGAGGCCTTTAAGCTTGCTCATACGTTCGCGAAAGCTTTCCTGGAAGTCCAGCTCGCCACGCATGGCGCGCTCGGTCACCTCGGCAACCTCATCACCCACCCCATGATGCCGGGCCAGCTCATCGATCACTTCGGCTTTGATCAGCGTAGAATCCATATCGAAGCACACCAGGCGACGATGACGACGCCAGATCGAGTCTTCCTGAATGGCAATATCCACGCCATGCTCAGCGCCTAGCGCCAACGCCTTTTCACGCAGCGCTTCGATATTGGCATCATCGCCACGAAGCCAGCACTCGACGCAGGCGCCGTCGGCAGGCGCGCTACCATCCAGCGACTCACGCCCTGAAAGCCGATGAATCAGCTCGACCGTTAAACCAAACTCGGCCGTTAGAATGCCGACTTCGGCCAGGATGCCTGCCGGTAAATGCGGCGCCAGCAGCGTCAAAATCAACCGAGGCTGGCTTGCTTCGTTGCTCCAGCGCTGATAATCGTCGGGGTTAACCTTAATCGCCTGCACATCCAGCCCTAGCGCGTCACCCGCTTCACTCAGCATCACCTCCAAGGCATTATCGTGCTCAAGCCCCACCAGCGCTTCCAGGGAAAGCATGCCAAACGTCACGCTTTGGTTGATATCCAAAAGCTGCGCCCCCGTGCTGGCAAACGCTTTGCCCAGGCCCTCTAGCTGGCCGGGGCGTGCCACACCCGTTGCGCGAATCAAACAACGTTTTGTCATGAGTTACTCTCCCGCCTCTAGCCGGTCAACTTTTTGGAAGCCGCGCGGCAACTTACTGCCTCGCCGACCTCTTTCGCCGCGATAATATGCCAAATCATCCGCCTTGAGCGTGAGTTTTCGCTTACCGGCGTGAATCAGCAACGCATCGGTTGCGCTGAGAACGGTAATATCACGTACGAACTCTTCCCGGCGTGTAGCCCTGGGGCCAGGGATATCGAGCATCTTATTGCCTTTGCCCTTGGTCATTTCAGGCAGCTGCTCAAGCGGAAACAGCAGTAACCGGCCTTCGTTAGACACCGACGCCACCCAAAGCTCTTCACCATCAGGCACCTCGATCGGTGCCATTACGCTGCAGCCTTTGGGTACGCTGAGCACCGCTTTACCGGCTTTATTTTTTCCGGTAAGCGCATCCAGGCGAGCCATAAAGCCGTAACCACCGTCGCTTGCTAATACAAAGCGCCGCTCAGGCGGGGCAAGCATTAGTCCGGCCATTTGCGCCCCTGCCGATACATTCGCTCGCCCGGTCACCGGTTCACCCTGGCCCCGCGCGCTGGGCAGGTTGTGAGCAGCCAAGGTATAAGCGCGCCCCGTATCATCCAGCAGTACTAGAGGCTGATTGGTTTTACCCCGGGCCGCCAGATGGAAGCTATCCCCGGCTTTATAGGAAAGCCCCTCTGGATCAATATCATGGCCTTTGGCGGCGCGGATCCAGCCTTTATCAGACAGCACCACGGTGATCGGGTCGGCACCCAGCAGTTCGACTTCCGAAAGCGCCTTGGCTTCACTGCGCTCAACCAGCGGTGAGCGGCGCTCGTCGCCGTGTTCTTTACCCGCCGCGCGGATCTCTTTTTCGATCAGCGTGGTCAGTTTTGCTTCGCTTCCCAGCAGCCCCTGGAGCTGTTTACGCTCTTTTTCCAGCTCATCCTGCTCGCCGCGAATCTTCATCTCTTCAAGCTTGGCAAGATGACGCAGGCGTAGCTCGAGAATCGCTTCCGCCTGACGCTCTGAGAGACTAAAGGCGCTGATTAGCGAAGCTTTCGGGTCATCTTCCTCGCGAATAATCCGGATCACTTCGTCAAGGTTGAGATAGGCTGTCAGCAAGCCTTCCAAAATATGCAGGCGATCTTCGACCTTACCTAAGCGGTGCTCCAACCGACGGCGCACCGTAGTGCGGCGAAAGCGTAGCCACTCACCCAGCATGTCCGGCAGGGACATGACCCGCGGACGGCCATCCAGGCCGATCACGTTCATATTTACCCGCACGTTCTTTTCCAGATCCGTGGTGGCAAACAGGTGGGCCATGAGCGACTCAACGTCCACCCGGCTGGAGCGCGGCTCAATCACCAGGCGCGTGGGCTCTTCATGGGTCGACTCATCGCGAAGATCTGCCACCATGGGCAACTTCTTGGCCTGCATCTGCGCGGCGATCTGTTCAAGCACTTTGGCACCGCTGACCTGGTAAGGCACCGCGGTAATCACAATATTGGCGTCTTCGCGAACATAGCGAGCACGCAGTTTTACCGAGCCACGGCCTGACTCATAAAGCTTACGCAGGTCGGCTGGGGGAGTGATGATTTCTGCGTCTGTTGGAAAATCAGGCGCGGGCACAAACGCCATCAAGTCGGTCGTGGTCGCTTGAGGGTTGCGCAGCAAATGGCAGGTAGCTTCGACCACTTCACCAACGTTATGCGGCGGAATATCCGTAGCCATCCCTACCGCAATCCCGGTACCGCCATTGAGCAGTACATGGGGTAGCTTGGCGGGCAGCACGAGGGGTTCCTGCATGGTGCCGTCAAAGTTGGGCACCCAATCGACCGTGCCCTGGCCCAGTTCGCCCAACAGCACTTCGGAAAACTTGGAGAGTTTGGCTTCGGTATAGCGCATGGCCGCGAACGACTTGGGATCGTCCGGGCTTCCCCAGTTACCCTGGCCATCGACCAAGGGGTAGCGGTAGCTAAACGACTGCGCCATCAGCACCATGGCTTCGTAACAGGCGCTGTCGCCATGCGGGTGAAACTTACCCAGAACGTCGCCCACGGTACGCGCTGACTTTTTGTACTTGGCGTTGGCGTGAAGCGCCAACTCACGCATGGCGTAAATGATCCGCCGCTGCACGGGCTTCATGCCGTCGCCAATATTGGGCAAGGCACGGTCTAAAATGACGTACATCGAGTAGTCGAGGTACGCTTTTTCGGTATAGTCGCGCAAGGAGAGACGCTCGACGTCGCCTTCCGCTACCTGAATATCCATGGTCATCGGGGGTTATACCTCAATGTCTGCGAGGTTGCCGTAATCTTCCAGCCATTTCTTGCGGTCGCTGGCGCGCTTCTTGGCGAGCAGCATATCCATCATTTCCATGGTGCCGTCGCCCTCTTCCAGCGTTAGCTGTACCAGGCGTCGGGTTTCGACCGCCATGGTGGTTTCTCGCAGCTGTAGCGGGTTCATTTCACCCAGGCCCTTGAAGCGCTGCACATTTGGTGTGCCGCGTTTTTTTGCCAGCTGTTTGAGAATGGCATTTTTTTCGCTCTCATCGAGGGCGTAGTGGACCTCTTTACCTAAATCGATGCGGTAAAGGGGTGGCATGGCGACAAACACGTGGCCGGCATCCACTAGCGCGGGGAAATGGCGTACAAACAGCGCGCACAGCAGCGTGGCAATGTGCAGCCCGTCGGAGTCCGCATCGGCAAGAATACAAATCTTGTGGTAGCGCAGCTTTTCAAGATTCGCGCTACTGGGGTCCGCGCCAATGGCAACCGCAATGTCATGAACTTCTTGAGAGCCGTAAATATCGTGGGTCTCGACTTCCCATGTATTCAGAATTTTACCGCGCAGCGGAAGAATAGCCTGAGTTTCACGGTTACGGGCCTGCTTGGCGCTGCCCCCGGCCGAGTCACCCTCCACCAGAAACAGCTCGCTAAGAGACGGGTCCTGCCCCGAGCAGTCAGCCAGCTTGCCCGGAAGCGCCGGGCCTGACGTAACCTTTTTACGGGCGACTTTCTTAGCCTTTTTCTGGCGATGCTGGGCGGCGCTGATCACCAGTTCCGCCAGTTGCTCGGCTTGATCAATATGGTGGTTTAGCCATAGCGAGAACGCATCTTTTACGACGCCCGATACAAAGCCTGCGATGGTGCGTGAGGAGAGGCGCTCTTTGGTTTGCCCGGCAAACTGGGGGTCAAGCATCTTTACTGAGAGTACGAAAGAGGCGCGCTCCCAAAGATCATCCGCGGTGAGCTTTATACCGCGCGGCAACAGGCTGCGATATTCACAAAACTCGCGCAGTGCATCCAGCAGCCCTGATCGAAAGCCATTAACGTGGGTGCCGCCTTGCGGCGTAGGAATCAGGTTGACGTAGCTTTCCAGCAGCGATTCCCCGCCTTCCGGCAGCCATTGAATGGCCCAGTCCACACCGTGCTCGTCATCACTGAAGTGACCGACAAACGGCGCGTTGGGCAATACTTCATAGCCATCGGTGGCTTCCGCCAAATAGTCGCGCAAGCCGTCAGCGTAAGCCCACTCGGTTTTAGTGCCATCTGGCTCAACCAGCGTAACGGCAAGCCCTGGGCAGAGTACTGCCTTGGCACGCAGCAGGTGCTTGAGCCTTGAAACCGCAAGCTTGGGGCTGTCGAAATAGCTTTCATCGGGCCAGAACCGCACCAGCGTCCCGGTGGCGCGTTTGGCAGCCTTGCCTATTTCATGCAGGTTTTCGACTTTTTCACCGTGCTCAAAGGCAATCGCATGACGCGCGCCGTCACGAGTTACTTCTACTTCCAGGCGCCGTGAAAGCGCGTTGACGACCGAGACGCCCACGCCATGAAGGCCACCGGAAAACCGATAGCTCGAAGAGGAGAACTTACCGCCTGAGTGCAGCTTGGTAAGAATCAGCTCCACCCCAGAAACGCCGTGCTCGGGGTGAAGGTCAATCGGCATCCCTCGGCCGTCATCCTGAACCTCTATGCCCCCATCGCTGTGCAACATGACACGCATAAAAGAGGCGTGGCCGGCCAGCGCTTCGTCCACGCTGTTGTCGATCACCTCCTGAGCAAGGTGATTGGGCCGTGAGGTATCGGTGTACATACCGGGACGCTTACGTACCGGCTCGAGCCCTGACAGGACTTCGATAGAACTCGCGCCGTACTGAGAGGCATCAAACTGGGTCATGTAACGTCGGTTCCTGAAGGGTAAAGCTTGCAGCTGCCTGTGATTCGTACAGGCAGCCGACAAAGATCGCTAGAATAGCAAAAAGCTGTATATCCAGCCATGCCTTTTACTTGATTAAGAAAAGTGCTGCATGCATTTATATCGGCCGCAGCAGCTACTTATCCTGTTCGGCGGCCCAGAACGCTTCGATCAAGCCGCGGCTGGAGGCATCCATACGCGAGACATCGCCTTCGCCGTCGATAATCGCCTGGGTATCGGTTGCAATCTGCTTGCCAAGCTCCACACCCCACTGGTCAAACGGATTGATATCCCAGATGACCGCTTGCACGAACACCTTGTGCTCATAAAGCGCAATCAAAGCGCCCAGGCTGTGAGGGGTAAGCTTATCCAGCAGCACTGTGGTCGATGGCTGGTTGCCGCGGTAGCGTTTGTGCTCAGGGCGTGGTCCATCATCTTCTAACGCGTCATCGCCCAGCATTAGAACGCGGGATTGGGCGAAGCAGTTGGCAAGCGCCAGCCGGTGCTGTGCTTTAAGGTGGCGGCGGGTGTCCGGGTCTTCGACCTCATCATAACGCTTGAGCGGGGCGATAAAGTCACACACAACCGACTGGGTGCCCTGGTGAAGCAATTGATAAAACGCGTGCTGGGCGTTGGGGCCCAGCTGCCCCCAAAGTACCGGGCAGGTCGAATAGCTGACCGCCTGGCCCTGGCGGGTGACCGACTTGCCGTTGGACTCCATCTCCAACTGCTCAAGATAGGCGGCAAAATATTCCAGGCGGCCATCGTAAGGCAGGATCGAGTGGGCCCGGATATCCAGAAAGTTAACGTTCCAGATACCGGCCAGGGCCAGCAGTACTGGCAGATTGTCTTCCATGGGCGCTTCACTGAAGTGGCGGTCCATGGCATGGGCACCGGCCAGCAGTTCGCGAAAATGCGCCATACCCACGACCAGGGCAATCGGCAAACCAATCGTGCCCCACAGCGAGTAGCGCCCGCCTACCCACTCCCAGAATTTAAGCTGGTGGTCTGGCGCAATCCCCCACTCGCTCATTTTTTCGGGGCTGGCCGACACGCCGATAAAGTGTTGGCGCACAATAAGCTCAGCGCTCACCGGTGGAGCGCTGACAAAATCACTATGCTGAGTTAAACGGCCCAACAGCCAGTCTCTGGCCGTATTGGCGTTGGAAAGCGTATCAATGGTGGTAAACGACTTTGAGGAGAGCACAAAGATGGTCGTTTCGGGATTTAGACGCCCTAAATAATCGGCCAGCTGCGAACCATCCATTGTCGAGGCAAAATGCACCTCAACGGGATGAATATTCTCAGGCCGGTAGTCAGCCAGTGCGTGCGTCACCATTAACGGCCCTAGGTCCGAACCGCCGACGCCTAAATTCACCACATGGCGGATGGGCTTGCCCGTTGCCCCGCGCCACTGCCCGGCGTGCAAACGGCACACCAAGCGCTCCATTTGCGCCAGACTTTCCTGAACCCCCGCCACTACGTCTTCGCCTTCAACGTTCAGCGTCGCATCGGCCGGTAACCGCAGCGCGGTATGCAGCGCCGGGCGGTTCTCGCTGACGTTAACCCGCTTACCGCTCAGCAGAGCATCGATGGCACCCGGCACGCCGGCATCCTGGGCCAAGGCCAACAGGTGCTCTAACGTATCGTCATCCCAGCGCTGCTTGGAAAGATCCAGCGTCAAACCTGACACATGACGGGTAAAGTGTGACCAACGACTGCGATCCGAGCCAAACAGCGTCTTTAAATGAACGCTTTTAAGTTCCTCGGCATGCTGTTTTAGTGTCTGCCAAGCGGGCAGTTTATCGGGGGTAGCGCGTGATGCTGAGGCCATTTGCCGTCTCCTGTGGCGTCGAACCATGCAGCTCGGGTCTGTTCTGGTCAAAGTAGGGCGCGTAAACTATTACCCCCTTTTGATGACCCCCGGCTTGCCAATGAGTAATGCATCTTACCGTGACGCTATCTTTTCGACACCCCTTGATCGAGTGGCGCGCTTCTCTTTCGATGAGCAGGTGGTTGCCTGCTTCCCTGACATGATCCGCCGCTCGGTACCGGGCTACGGCCAGATCCTGGGTATGCTGAGCCTGATTGCCCAGCGCCACCTTCGCCATGGCGGTCACGTCTATGACCTGGGCTGCTCGCTCGGCGCCTCGGGCCTCGCTCTGGCAGGCGCGCTGAAACCTGATGCGTTTCGCTATACGGGTGTCGATCTTTCGCCCGCCATGGTGGAGCGTGCCCGGCAAACGTTCAGTGAAGAGTGCCCTGAACATGCCATGAGCGTGGAAGAAGCCGATATTCGCACGCTCGAGTATGCGCCATCAGGCATGATCATTCTTAACTTTACGTTGCAGTTTTTGCCCCCCGCCGACCGGGATGCGCTATTAAAGCAGCTGTTTGACGCCCTTGAGCCCGGCGGCGTGCTGGTGTTATCCGAAAAAACCGTTGATGTAGATGAGCGGGATAATGCATGGCGGGTCGAGCGCTACCACGACTTCAAGCGCGCCAACGGTTATAGCGACATGGAGATCAGCCAAAAGCGTACCGCGCTTGAAAACGTGTTAGTGCCCGATACGTTGGATGCGCTGCATCAGCGCTTACAGCAGGCAGGCTTCCCACGTACGGTAACGTGGTTCCAGTACCTGAACTTTGCCTCTGTCATTGCGTTTAAGGAGAGCTAAGTGGAACTCCCTGATGATCACCGTGCGCTTTATCAGGCATTTTTAGACCAGGGCTTAACGACTTGGCTGGCTAAATTACCCGAGCAGCTGGCCCGGGGGCTTGACCGCCAGCGCCATGGCGATCTGCCGGCCTGGGAAAAAGCCGTGGCCAAACTGCCACCTCTACCTGCACAGCGCGACGTTCAGCTCGATAGCGATACGGTAACGGTGGAGCTTGCGCTCAGCGATAGCCAACAGCGCCAGTGTTTTAACCTGCTGCGTAAGCTGGCTCCGTGGCGCAAAGGCCCTTTTCAGCTGGGCGGCATTGATATCAAGACCGAGTGGCGCTCCGACTGGAAGTGGCAGCGCGTCGCGCCTCATCTAGCGCCGCTCAAGTACCGCAAGGTGCTGGATGTCGGCGGCGGCAGCGGCTATCACGCCTGGCGAATGACCGGTGCTGGGGCTGCATTCGTGTTGGTGATTGATCCTTCGCCGCGGTTTTACTGGCAGTTTCAGGCGGTGCGCCATTTTGTAGGCGATGCCGATGGCGGGCGCACTCAGTTCCTTCCCGTGGGTATCGAGGACGTACCGGAAAACCTCGGCTTTTTCGATACCGTGTTCTCCATGGGCGTGCTGTACCACCGCCCTTCGCCGCTTGAACATCTTCAGCAGTTGAAAGCCGCGCTCGCGCCGGGTGGCGAGCTGGTATTGGAAACGCTGGTGGTCGAAGGCGACGAGCAAACGGTCTTCGTGCCCGGCGAGCGCTACGCCGCGATGCCCAACGTCTACTTCCTGCCCTCTTCCAAGGCGCTTTGCCACTGGCTTAGCCGCTGCGGCTTTACCAATATCCGCGTGGTCGATGAGGCAGTCACCATGCTTGACGAGCAGCGCTCCACCGAGTGGATGACCTATCAGTCGCTGGCGGACTTTTTAGACCCCAACGACCGCACCCGCACCATCGAAGGCTACCCCGCGCCACGGCGGGTGGTGATCATGGCTAACAAGCCGGAATAAGCTGTAAACAGCGTTTGAGAATAGCGCTTAACGGCGCAAGATCACCAGCCAGCGGCCCAGGTTCAACATGCTGGCAAGTGAAGCCGCGACATAGGTAAACGCACAGGCGGGTAACATGTGACGCGCCCCCGCCATGTCGTAAGGTGGGACATAATCTTTTAAAAGCGGCAGTGCGCGGTTGAAGCTGGCATCGAATTCAACTGGTAGCGTCACCAGGTGAACCAACGCGGCGGTACCGAAGCTAATCACCGCCATGCCAATCACTAACGCCAAACCGCCCGGCACGCGCGTCAACAAGAATAAAAACGGCGCGGCCATCATTAGAATGGCCCCCATCTTTTCTGCCTTTTGGGCAACGCCCACCAAGCGGCCGCGCGCCAGCAGCGGCGCATAGCCTTGATGATGCTGTATGGCATGACCCACTTCATGGGCGGCAACGGTTACCGCCGTGAGTGACCGCCCATCGTAATGATCGGGCGAAAGGCGCACACAGCGCGTTTCAGGATCGTAATGATCGCCAAACTCGGTCCGTTCAACGCTTACTTCATCGACACCCAGGCGCCGCAGCAAATGCTCGGCAAGCTCGGCCCCGGTACCCGGGTAATCGTCGCGGCCGCGCTGGTGACGCTTAAGCACCCACTTTGCCCATACGTTGGGCAGTATAAAAACCGCGAGTAACAGCACGATGAGTAGAACGACCATGATGACTTAGCATCCGAAATGGGAGGATAGTGGAAAGCTTCGTTTTATCATGGTCAGACAACAACGACGTTAAGGCAAGGCTTACCCTTGCGCTTCACGGCGCTCTTCTTCGAGATGCTCTTTTACATCGCGCTCGACTGCCTGTAGGCCACGCGCCGAAATATCGCCATTGGCGTGGGCGTGCTCAGCAATCAATACGCTGTCGGGGGCGAGTACCAAGTCGCACTGGGAATCTACCAGTTCATCACGAAGCCGTTGAATAGCCTGTTCGCGTTCAGGGTCTTTATCCACGCGACGGATATAGATAGCTTTGATACGCCCAGGGTAAGCCTTGACGATCTCGGCATACACTTCTGGGTCGTGTTGCCCACTATCGCCAATCAAAATGCACGGTAGCTCATCGAACAGCGTCAACATTCGATCAATTAACATGCGCTTGTGATCCTCGGCACGACGCGGCCAGGGGTGACGTAATGAAATCCCCCACTCGCGTAGAAACAGGATCGGGCCAACCGGAATCCGGTTGAGCTGAAAGAACGTTTCGAGCATTTCGTAAATAGCCCAGGGCCCGCGGGATACATACAAAATGGGTCGTTCGGCCTTCTCACTTTCGCCGCGGTGCAGGGCCTGATATAGCGAGGCGACACCTGGAAATGCCGTGCGCCGATGCGGTTTGCGTACAAAGAGGCGATAAAGCATCTTCAGCTTTTCGGCAACGCCGGTAAACATGACGGTGTCATCAATATCGCTAATGATCAGCAGATCTGTTTCCGGTGGCGGTACGTATACCTCAACGTTAGTACGTACAGGCGACTGGTTTTCTGCATGCACCATGATATCCGCTCGATGCCAGGAAACATCGATAGGCAGCGAATGGGTAATCGGAAGGTGTGCATCGAAATATCCGTCCCGATCAGTCATCAACGTTAGCTGGTTTTGACCGATGCTAATGTCCACCTGTGCATTAGCGAGGCCGCGGCGAAAAATTCGTCGGGTAACGTCGGCCGTATCACGCAACATGCCGCGTCGCGGAATAGCGCGGCCAAGGGCGGCTTGGCGAAATACCCGCCCCATTACGAACACTTCTTCAGACGAGCCGTAGCCGCGGTAAGGATGAACAACCATCCCCCCGCGGCCACGGTCTCGCTTCATGGGTTTTGCAGCAGTATGGACAAGCCTTTTTACAAAGCTTGCCCACGGGCTAAACCACGACATTAAGCGTGCTGACCAGAATGACGACCTTCTTGAAGCTCTTCCAAGAGTTTGGCATTGAAGGCGTCTAGGTCTTTAGGCGTTCGGCTGGTGACAAAACCACTATCCACCACGACTTTTTCATCGACCCACTCAGCGCCAGCATTACGTAAATCCTGCGCGATGCTAGGCACCGACGTCAGCCGACGTCCATCAACCACACCGGCATTGATTAAAATCCACGGGGCGTGGCAAATAGCAGCTACGGGCTTACCGGCCTGGAAAAATGCTTTTACGAAGCTTAACGCGTCTTCATTAACTCGCAGCTCGTCTGGGTTAAACAAGCCACCCGGCAGTACCAAAGCGTGGTAATCGGATTCGTTAACATCGGCAAGCGCTTTATCAGCCTCGTAGGTATCGCCCCAATCTGTTTCAGCCCAGGCACGAATACCTTTACCATCAGGCGTCACAATATGTACTTCGACACCGGCATTTTTGAGCGCATCGCGCGGTGAGCTTAATTCAGCCTCTTCAAAACCATCGGCGGCAACAATAGCGACACGTTTACCATTCAGTGCTTGGTTCATCATGCTCTCCTTTTCGTGATGAGGTGTGCGTTAAAAACGCCCTATTAGTGTGGCGCATCCTGAGTGAGCGTCAAGCGAATGGCCCTATTGCTTAGCCTTTCTTAATTTAACAGATACGAAAAAGCCCACTTCTAACGAAGCGGGCTAAGGTATTGATCAAACGTAATTTAGCGCTTGAATAAGGCGTTAATGTCTTTAGCTTCCCAATGCGGGAAGTGCTTGCGCACCAGCGCGTTCAGGTCACGCTCAAAGGCAGTCCAATCGGTAGTGGATGCATCAGTAGCGCTATGCGCGGCTACCGCACGTATCATCCCCGCGCCTACTGTAACGTTGGTTAGTCGGTCGACGATGATAAAGCTACCCGTTTTAGGGCTGTTGCGATAATTATCGATCGGCACCGTAGCGGTAAGTTCAATTTCGCAGCGCGCAATCGCATTAAGCTCTAATACGTCAGTGGCGTGTTTTTCAAGCGTGTTGACGTCGACCTGATACTCGATCGCACTGACCTGCCCGGAAAGATCGCGGGTCGCGAGTTTAAAGTCGTAGAGCTTACCCGGCTTCAGCGCTTCTTCGTGCATCCAGACCACGTCGGCGGTAAACGCATTGGAAAGCGGTACGTCGGCCTTTGCGCTCACCAGCCAATCACCCCGGGAAATATCGATTTCGTCTTCAAGCGTCACGGTGATGGCCTGCCCCGGGTAGGCTTCACTCAAATCACCATCAAAAGTAACTATCCGCGCCACTTTTGACACCTTGCCTGAAGGCAGGGCTTTTACCGCCTGACCTGGGCGCAGAACGCCAGCAGCCAGCGTGCCGCAGTAGCCACGAAAATCCAGGTTCGGCCGATTGACGTACTGCACGGGCAAACGCAGATCCGTCAGATTGTCATCCTGGCTGATTTGGGTATTTTCGAGTAATTCAATCAGCGTTTCACCGCTATACCACGGGGTATGTTCACTACGGTTAACCACGTTATCGCCGTTTAGCGCCGACATGGGTACAAACTGAATGTCACGTGCCTGCAAATTGGTGGCAAACGCGTGGTATTCCGCTTTGATTTCTGCAAAGCGCTGCTCGGAAAAGCCGACTAAATCCATCTTATTGACGGCAATTACCAAGTGCTGAATACCCAACAGATCAGCAATAAAGCTGTGCCGGCGCGTTTGGGTCTGCACACCGTAACGCGCGTCAATCAGGATAATCGCCAGGCTTGCCGTAGAGGCGCCGGTGGCCATGTTACGCGTGTACTGCTCATGCCCTGGCGTATCGGCAATGATAAATTTGCGCTTATCTGTGGAGAAGAACCGGTAGGCCACATCAATGGTAATGCCCTGCTCGCGCTCGGACTGCAAACCATCGACCAACAGCGCCAGATCCACCGTATCGCCAGTGGTACCGCTGGTCTTGGAGGCCAGGGTAATCGCGGCGAGCTGATCTTCAAAAATCATCTTGGAGTCGTGCAGCAAGCGGCCGATCAGCGTTGACTTGCCGTCGTCCACACTGCCGCAGGTAATGAACCGCAAGAGGTCCTTGTTCTCGTGCTCGTGCAGGTACTGCTCGATATTGTCGGCGATCAAATTGGACTGGTGAGACATCAGAAGTACCCCTCGCGCTTTTTCTTCTCCATGGAACCTACCTGATCGCGATCGATGGCGCGGCCACTGCGCTCGCTAGTCCGGGTCAGGAGCATTTCCTGAATGATTTCCGGAAGCGTTGCGGCTTCTGATTCCACCGCACCGGTCAGCGGATAGCAGCCAAGCGTTCTAAAGCGCACTGATTTCTCTTCGGGCACTTCACCTGGCGCCAGCGGCAGACGGTCGTCATCCACCATGACCTGCATGCCGTCACGCTCGACTATCGGGCGCTTGGCGGAGAAGTACAGCGGTACAATCGGAATCGACTCCAGATAGATGTACTGCCAGATATCAAGCTCTGTCCAGTTGGAAAGCGGGAACACGCGAATTGATTCCCCCTTGTTGACCTTGGCGTTGTAAACGTTCCAAAGCTCCGGGCGCTGATTTTTGGGGTCCCAGCGGTGGTACTTGTCGCGGAAGGAGTAGACGCGCTCCTTGGCGCGCGAGGCTTCCTCATCGCGCCGGGCACCGCCGAAAGCGGCATCAAAACCGTACTTGTCCAGCGCCTGCTTAAGCGCCTGGGTTTTCATAATATCGGTATATTTCGCGCTGCCATGGTCGAACGGGTTGATATTGGCTGCCCGCCCCTCTTCGTTGGTGTGCACGATCAGCTCCATGCCCGCTTCGGAGGCCATGCGGTTACGAAACTCGATCATTTCGCGAAACTTCCAGGTGGTATCCACGTGCATCAGGGGAAACGGCGGCGTACCGGGATAAAATGCCTTACGCGCCAGATGCAGCATCACCGAGGAGTCTTTACCGATCGAATACAGCATGACCGGGTTACTGAATTCAGCCGCCACTTCACGAATGATGTGAATGGACTCGGCTTCTAGCTGTTTTAGGTGCGTTTGACGCGCGGCATCAAGTGCGCCAGGCACCTCACGCCGCGGCGTCGAAGAGAGTGTGGAGAACTGAGTCATGGTCTACTACCTCACAAAACAAGCCGATTCTTATAAGCTTGCAGTACACGCTGAATTAAAACGTTATACGCTCGATTGTGAGTAGAGTAACGCCGAGTTAATAATAACCCAAAAGAATTAATAACTATCTTTTTATTCTTTTATGAAATAAGCAACATAGAAAGCGTGATATCGTCTAGACATCAACGCGTTCAACCCAGGTTTGCCACTCTTCACCGTTAAGATCCACTACTCGATAACCAGGCCTTGAGGCTTCATCGATGGTGAACGTTTCGGCACCCGGCATAAACTGATCCGACATCGCCGGGCAACCATAGACGTCTACACGTCCGCCATCCGCTAACCCGATGTGCTGGGCATACGCCTGATGCGCGTGGCCGAACAGTACGATCTTGACCTGCTGGTAAGCGCTCAGCACCTGCCAAAACGCCTCCCGGTCCTGCAAACCCATAGCATCCATCCAGCTAGCGCCAACGTCTACCGGCGGATGATGCATGGCGATCAGCACGGGCCGGTCGTCCTCTTTAAGTAGTGCAGACAACGCCTTCAGCCGCTCGCTGCCCAACTCTCCATGGGGTTGGCCTGCCACCTGTGTATTAAGCAGCAGCAGGCGCCATTGCTGCATATCAACCGCTTCTAGTAGCGGATGCTCGGCGCGCATCAGATCGATCTGGTCGTGATTGCCCGGCAGCCAAAACCACGGGCAGGGCAAACTCGCCAGTGCGTCGCTGGCAAGCGTATACGACGCGGCGGTTTCGTCCTGGCTGACATCCCCCGTCAATACGATGATATCCGGGCGTTCGGCAACCGCTGCCGCGAGAACGCGTTGAAAATGCAGCCACGGCACACCGGCGCGCGAGCGTGCATTGATATCAGCATACAAGTGGGCATCGGTTATCTGCACCAGGCGCATTAGCGCATCTCCGGTAAATCGTAGGTGTGACCATGGGCCAGCCCGTGGGCTAACCATTCGCCCAAAAAGCGATTGAGCTGTAGTTTTTCGTCAGGCTGATGCATGTGCGCATTAGGATAGCGATAGCGGCCACTGAAGTGGCGCTGGCGCTGAAAATCCGTGACTTCCGCCATACGCACATCATGATATAGGTGAACGCGCATGCGCGGACCTTCCATAACCGCATCCAGCGGACCACTCTGAGTGACCTCTACCATAGTGGTGTAAGGTGCATGCTCCAGTACCTTAAGCTGCAAATCGCCAAAGTGCTGTTCATCACTACTTAGAGCGATCTCGCGGCGTTGCCCGCTCTCCATATCATCAACTAGGCGCAATAAACGCAGATAGTTGGCGCTGCACTCCCCTTGGAGCGACTTTAAATCGGTGACATAGGCTGTTCTTGCCATGCTCACTCCTCGTGGTTTTCGCTTGAGGTGAGGGCTCGCTGGGACGACGCGCGCAAGGAGGCGCGTTGGCCATTGAGCCAGTGCAGTCCTATCAAACACATGGCGTTGTCGAGTCTCCCCAGCGCCAAGAGTTCCCAAGCAGTGGGAAAAGACACCACGTGAACGCGAATATCTTCATGTTCTTCATCAAGACCATGAATACCGCTTACGCCCTGCGTATCAACCAGCCCACAAAACAGCGTTACACGCTCATTGCAGGCCCCGGGGCTTGGGTAATAGGTATGTATCAGGGTTAACGGCCCTACTTTGCAGCCTGCTTCTTCCAGCGACTCACGCCGGGCAACATCTTCAAGCGACTCATCTTTATCAATCAGGCCCGCTACGAATTCAAGTTTCCAGGGGGAAACGGGATCATTTACTGCACCCGCGCGAAACTGCTCAACCAGTACCAGCGCATCGCGTGCGGGGTCATAAAGCAATACTCCCACCGCATCGTGTCGGCTATGCACTTCGCGGTGCATGGGTTTGCTCCAGCCACCTTCAAAAAGGCGATGGCGAAGCTCCATCTTTTCTAAGCGGAAAAAACCCTCATAGAGCGTCTCGCGCTTGAGCAGCTCAACATCGTCAAGGCTCAGAAGCGGTGTGTTTAATGATACTTTTTCAACGCTGGATGCCATGAGGCACTCCCGGTGATAACAATCGTTCTATTATCAGTGCTTGCTACCGGGAATGCCAATCTGGCCAGGAGGGATTATAGACGGTTCAACATGGCCTGGGCATCGCGGCGCAGCGCTTCGTCAGAAAGCTCGCGCTGCGCACGCGGGGTGCCGTTCACTGCGCGCTCGGCGTGCTCGCGGGCCGCATTAGTATCGCCTTCATCAAGCAAGAACTCGGCGTAGTAGTAGTTGACATCGATGCCGTCAGGGCGAACCTCGACGGCGCGCTGAAACATTTGCCGGGCTTTATCGCTGCTGCCAAAACTGATCGGGCGCCCCGGCACGTTGTCGTAAAGCGCGCCCAGCGTGACGTACGCAGAACCGTTGCCACCCTGAGGGTCGAGGGAAATGGCCCGCTCAAGCACATCGCGTGCATCACCAGCTACACCCAATGCGCCAAACCCACCACGTTCACGCGCATAAGAGGCCAGAATAATTCCTTGCCAGACCAGCAGATCAGCCTGATCAGGGTTCGCATTTACCAGGGTAGCTGCTTCATCCGCCAGGGTTTTAAGGGTGCTTTCGCGCTGGTTGGCAGGCAGATCGCTCATCGTATGTTCCCAGCGATTCTTCAGCGAGAAAAGCTCGCTCTCGTAGCCAAAGGCCGTTGCCGAGGCAAGCGCCAGCGTACCGCTGAGGGCGGTGGCAATCAGTAAACGTGAAACGGGTATAGCGCGCATGACAGTCTCCTGGATTATTTTTATCAGCGTAGCGTTTAAGAGTTAAATCGCCCACCTCGACAATGTAACGAACGTTTGAATGATTCGCTAGCGACTCCGGTCATTCAACATGCTTTTACCTAAGAGGCTTTTTTTCACGTAGAGTAAGTGTCTTAAAAGTGCCGCCCCTACCGAAATGAGAGCACGCGAATGAAAGGCCGTAATATGACCCGCTGGCGCGATCCGGCAAAAGATCCACGCCAGGCACCCAAAAGCAATTTGATTACCGCTGAGGGCGCCGCGCGTTTACGCGGCATTTTGGATCACTTGTCCAGAGTCAAACGCCCCGAACTCTCAACAAAAGTAGGCGAAGCCGCCGCACTGGGCGATCGTTCCGAAAACGCTGATTACACGTATAACAAGAAAGAGCTGAACCGCGTGATTGCCCGGATTCGCTACCTGACAATACGCTTGGATGAACTGCAGGTGGTCGACCGGCTACCGGCGAATCTGGATAAAACCTTCTTCGGAGCCTTTGTCGATCTGGAAGATGAAGAGGGAGAAGCGCTGCAACTTCGCATTGTGGGTCACGACGAGATCGACACCCAAAAGCGCTGGATCAGCATCGACGCGCCAATGGCTAAAGCGCTTCTCGGCAAGCAGGTCGATGACGATGCAGAAGTGCTTACTCCAAACGGGAAGGTGTTCTACACCGTTACCGCGATCCGCTATGCTTCGCTTTAGTGCATGACGCTACACCGCCTAGAGCTCTGACGTTTGGAATTTGGCAGGATAGGGGCAAGCTCTCAGAATAAAGGATTCTCACACCAACAGAAGCCATATCGCACCATCGTGACGCGTTACAACAAGCTAAAGCGAAACGATGACAGCATGGAGGCTTTGATCTACGGCTTTTTATGGGCTCCCATGTGAAAGATCAATAGGCCTTGGCATTTCTCTGGAAAATTCATTGCTTAAGTATTTAAACCGTATAGACCACTCTGTAGTCAGAGGTACGCCAGATTGTGTAATTATTCCTACGCATGGCGCGAACATACCTCTAAAGTAATTTGATGACGTCAGCCATTCTATCAACTGCCTCTTTCAGGCTCTCTGGAGAGCTATTAGTAAAGTTGAGGCGCAAAGCAGATACCCCTTTTTGTCCGGAATAAAACACATCACTGGGTACGGTTGCCACCCCTTGATCGAGGAGTGTTTTTGCCAGCGTAAAAGTGTCACACTCGGGCAGAGTTAGCCAAACAAACATTCCCCCTTCAATTGGTTGGGTAAAACACCCAAATGTCTCTAGGTGCTTTAATGCGTTATGAAGCACTGCATAGCGGCCTCGGTACAATTGGCACACGTTTGCCACATGTTGCTCAAAACCAGGATGCTCCAACAATCCAAGTAACATGGCTTGAATAGGTAGGCTAGAATGCAGATCAGCGCCCTGCTTTACCTTAATCAACGGGTCTATCCAGTGTCCCGGTCCAGATACAGCCCCAACACGCATACCCGGTGACGCAATCTTGGAAAATGAGCGCAGCACCAATGCCTGATCCGGGCAAAAACTCGATACCATTGGTAGCGTGTCTCCAGTGAAACGCAATGGGCGATAAGGGGCATCCTCAACGAATGTCACCTGATAGCGAAGGCATAATTTCGCCACTGCCTGGCGTGTCGCCAACGGCCAGCTTAATCCTGTCGGGTTATGAAAGTCAGGAACAGCATAAAACAGCTTCGGCTGATGACGCACAAAACACTGCTCCAGTACGTTCAGGTCAGGTCCTTCTACATTCTGTGCAATAGGGACAATGTCGGCCTGTACAAAATTAAGCACCTGCATGGCTCCCAAATAGCTGGGTGCCTCTAAAACAACCTTATCACCAGGATTGATAAACGCCCGGGCAATAAGGTCTAACCCCTGTTGAGATCCCGTAGTCACTAGCAACTTATGATGTTCAGGCAATTGATATCGCTTATTTAGATGCCCTACCAATTGCCCGTAACCTTGGGTCGGGCCATACTGAAATAGATTTAGGTCGCTGGTGAGCTGATCAATTGTCGGCTTAAGAAGCTCAACTGGAAACGTTTTTTCGTCAGGCAACCCGCCAGCAAGCGAAATGACGTCAGGATCCTGGGCAGCTGCCAGAATTTCCCGGATAAAGGAGGATTTCATTCGTGTGAACGGCGTGGCGAGCTGCATGGATAATGTCCTGAGCCAGTATTGAAGAACCTTTATCCTACAAAGTCATACGGGACTTTAGTTGTCCGTTTATGCTATAGATGTTGTCCATATATGCTGCATTGAAATCTTTATTCAGGTGTACCCCGTGTCTATTCAGCATCAGAACCGCATCAACGAAGTTCTATTTCACATACATAGGGATATTAGTCGACCGCTAAGCGCCAAAGCGTTGGCAGATGTTGCAGCGTATTCTGAGCAGCATTTTCATCGACTGTTTAAACGCGTGGTTGGAGAATCGATTCATCAATACATTCGGC
Organism: Halomonas sp. AOP43-A1-21; assembly: GCF_052376775.1. Classification (NCBI taxonomy): domain Bacteria; kingdom Pseudomonadati; phylum Pseudomonadota; class Gammaproteobacteria; order Oceanospirillales; family Halomonadaceae; genus Halomonas; species Halomonas sp. AOP43-A1-21. Next base: position 285,239 of record NZ_JBQSWC010000001.1, read on the forward strand.
GCGTTCGCATGGAGTACGCTGCCAATCAGCTCATGTTTGATAGCCACTCTTCGGTTTTGGATATCGCCAACCGATGTGGATTTAGCTCAGCCTCATCTTTCAATAAAGCCTTCAATAGTATTTTTCATTGCTCCCCCACGACCTGGCGGCAACAAGAGCAACCCTCGTTGGAAAAAAACTATCTGAAAGATCCTGATGTCGCACTCGGATTTCAATCTATCGCGGGCCAGGCATTACCTTCTCCACGAATTATAGAAACGCCGACTCGATTCGTGGCTTATAAACGCCATCATGGCTATAACCGCTCAATTCAAGAGGCTTGGATGACGTTAATTGCCTGGGCCAAAGCGGAACAGCGAGATACCAACCGGCAATACGGACTTCATCACTCCAATCCTGCGTGGGTTGAACTTGCGCAGTGCCACTATGTCGCGTGTCTGGAGATCGACACACCAGTGTCGCGACACTCAATCGTCAGTCAGCTTGTGATACCCGAAGGCCTTCATGCAGTGTTTCATTTAACAGGCAAATACGGAGAGTTACTGCCACAAATCAGTCAAGTATTTAAAACCTGGCTACCCACATCCAAATTTAAGCTGCGCTCCACCCCAGGCTATGTTCGCTATCATAAAAATCAGTTTTTGAGCGAAGATGAGACCTTTGATTTAGAGTTTTATTTGCCAATCAGCTTTTTCTAGCTAGCATCTCAGATATAAACCTCACGAGGTTCAAAACGACGAGGACATTATCTTAAGCAATTAATCTTGCGCCAACAAAGCCTCATGATATGTCAACCCAACTTTTGAAAAGCGATCGTTAAAAGATATAGCTTGAAAATATTCCAGCGGATCACCTGGGAAAGTTAGCGCTTCAACAACTTGGAGTCCAAAGCGTCCATAATACTCAGGGCTCCGAGGACGACACAACCTGCAACGTCTCTCGCCTCAAGGTCGGTAAGAGCACTCCTTATGAGCCTGAGCCTAACGCCCTACTCTTGAAACTCAGGTAATAAAGACACTGGCCCAAACCAACCAATAGTATCCACCGAAATAGCGGCAGGAGAAATAACAGCATGACCATTCACGTTTCCATACGCTTCAGCGATCGTGGAAAGGGTTAGACTCTAGCCCTTCAAAACTGAGCCTTTAAATCCTAATCCTTTAATGCATAGTCGATAGTGGTCACCACACGAACTCGCTTGATATTGGGCGTATAGCTGTCTAGATCCTCGATAGAGAAATAGCCCTGCGTCGCCTGGCGTATCTGGCCCACCTGACTTCCCGAGTCTTCAGCAAACTGCTGGGCGGCATTGCGCGCATCGGCAGTGGCCTCGGCAATCATTTCGGGCTTGATCGCCTCCAGCCCGGTAAACAGGAATTCGGTTTGATACTCGTAGCTGGGCGAGAGTAAAACGCCCTGGCGCACCAGCGACGAGGTGCTGGGGATCGCCTGCATCACCCCTTCTACATCCGGCGAACGCAGCAGTAGCGTGGCTTCTGCGCGGTAGCGCTCATCAGGGCGCTGCCCGCCATATAGATTACTGAACTGATCGGTAATCCTGGGTGGCGTGGTGCTGATATGTTCAGGAGCAAACCCCTGGGCTTCCAGAAAGCGGCGAATTGCCTGGTTATTATTGGAAAGCTGCTCTTCCAAGTCACTTAAACTGTTCGCGCTAACGCTGTAATTAAACGGCCACAACACCAGGTCTGCCGCTACTTCGCGCTCGGCCAACCCACGAACCGTGACATTGCGCGAAGACTGCTGCCATACCTCGGCCGCCTGCTTGATGTAGCTACCGCCCCCAACCAACCCCACCGCCAGCAACCCACCCAGCACGACAGCACTGCCTAACATCACGATATTTCTGCTGTTTCTAACCATCACGGCCACCCCGCACAACGTTCATTAAATTGCCCAATGCTTATCAGCATCATAGCGGTGAAATGTTATGCCGTCGGCAGCCGAATGTGGCAAGTGTGAGGAAATATTGAGCTAGCCTTTTCACCCTTGCCCCTACTGTGCATAGAAACCACCGCGATTAGAAAACCAGTGTAGGCAACATCAATGAAAGCGCTGGAATGAATGTCACCAGTAGCAAAATGCCTACCATTACCAGCCAGAAAGGCATGACAGCGCGAATAAAGGATGAAACGTTAATTCCCGTGATACTGCAGGTAGTAAACATCACCGTGCCTAACGGCGGCGTAATCGTGCCAATGGTGGCATTGATAATGAAAATAATACCAAAGTGAACGGGATCCACACCAAATTGAGCAGCTACCGGCGCCAGCAGCGGCGAAAGTACGATCAAAATGGCGTTGCCTTCCAGAAACATGCCTAAGACCAATAACAGTACGTTAGCTAGCAATAGGAAGGCGATAGCACTGCCAACCTGGGTAGACAACATCATAGCGATCTCCTGAGGAATTTGTTCCCAGGTAAGAAAGCGTGCGAAACCTGATGCCACTGCAATGATGAAAAGCACATTAACGGATGCTAGAAGCGACTCATTGGTCGCCAGCGCTATCGTCTTGGGAGTCATCTGCTTATAAATGAAAACACCCACGATGAGAGCATAAAGCACCGCGATAGCCCCCGCCTCTGTTGGCGTAAAAACGCCAATTCGGATACCGCCAATAACGACCAGAGGCAGCATCAAAGCGATAAGACCGGCACGCGTCACGCTAATCCACTCCTTACGCGCTACTTTCGCTCGCTGGGGTGGCTGGTAGCCGTAACGCCGACACAAGAAGGACACCAGCACCATTAGGCTGATTGCCATCAAAACGCCAGGAACCACACCGGCAAGAAAAAGCCGTCCAATGGAAACATTATTGACGTAGCCATACACGATCAAGGCGATGCCGGGAGGAATAGTCGAGGTAATAAGTGACGAAGCTGCGGTTACCGCGCTAG